>JAYUEB010000270.1:0-5704 GCA_043739525.1 Bdellovibrionales bacterium | reverse complement strand
TTTGTGGCCCGCCTTTTTATCAAATCGCCCTTTCAAAGCGACGAAGCCGGCGACGGCAAAAACTGTCAGTCCAACCAAAATAGAAAATAGATTAATTTCATTGAAATTCATATATTAAGTTTTTCGGAATAATGACCGACTTATTGAGAACATTATGAAAAATCATGGAAAAAACCTACTAAAGGGCAAAAGAATCTTGTTAATCGAGCCTGACGATCGAGCTCGAGACATCCTGAAACTCCATCTCGAACAGCGTGGCGCCGTCGTTCACACTGCTGGTCTAGTCGAGAAAATTCCAACGATTATTGCGGGTTCAAACGTCAGTGGATTACCGTTTCAAATTATTCTGGTCGAAGTTAATTTACCAGACTGCTATGGATTTTTTGCCTTACGTAAAATTCTAGATACTTTAGCAGGCCACAAAATCCCAATTTTTGTGATGTCTCACGGGTTCAGTAGTTTTGCAGTCCGTCAGATGGTTCGCTACCGAGTGATGGGCTATCTGCGAAAACCATTTCGTGTTTCAGATCTCGATGAATTTTTAGAAGACCGACTCAGCTTTTTTGCGGATCAAATTACAGAGATGGAAGAACGCAATAAGGCCGTCAATTCACCTACTCATGTGCCTCGCCCAAAAGTTTCGGCAGCTTAGTAACTTTGCGAGCTGAACACATTCCAAAGAGATAACAACCAGAAATGGCCTTTACTTAACCGAGGTAACCTCCTAACATTTCGTATGCGAAGCTTTTCAAAATGCCTCATTCTTTTGGCTCTAATTTCAGGTTGCCAGCCTCGAAATTCGAAACAGACACGCCTTAATAGCCCAAGTGGGTTCGCAGTTAATCTCAATACAGATGAAACTTTGAGACTTCGAATTGGCGACGAGCCATCTTCTTGGAATTGGCTTCTCACGGGGTCTGACATTCTCACCCTTAATATTTCTGAAGGACTTTTTGAGTATGAGTTTGACGGGCAAGCTCCGGTTCTTAAACCGGCGCTTGTTGATACTTGGCGTTCGGAAGGCATGGGTAAAAAATGGATCTTTCATTTAAAATCGAACGTTCATTGGAGCAATGGCGATTTATTTTCTGCAAGTGATGTGGTCAATACATTTCGTTGGATTCTAAATCCAGAAAATGGTGGAGTATGCGCCAGGCAAATTTTTAATTTTAAAAATGCCAAATCCATTTATGAAAAAAAAGCTGATTCCAAAAGTTTAGGTGTGAAGGCTGTCTCAGCTACTGAACTCATTATCGAACTAGAACGTCCCTTCTTGGCTCTTCCAAGGGTCTTGACTCAAACTTGCTTGTTCCCCGCGCACAAGCTTCAACTCAGTTCAAAACCTGAACTGGTGACTTTAGGGCCTTATCGCCTGAGTGAATGGGCGCATGATCGATGGCTTTGGCTAAGTGCAAATCCAACTTACTATGGAGCCGCTCCAAAAATTAAAAATTTAGTCACATATATTATTCCTGAACACGCGACAGCCACCGATTTATTTTTGAGTCGTGGGCTAGACGCCCTAAACGCAATTGCACCTGCACAATTTAAACGTCTCTCGCAAATGGAAGAGCATCGAAGCGCCTCAGTCCCGCTCATCTACTACCTTATTTTCAACACAGAAGTTGAACCTTTCAATAATAAATTAGTTCGACAAGCCTTTGCGCAAGCGATTGATCGCGAAGCTCTAGCAGGAATTTTTCAAGATGGTCGAATACCTCTAAGATCCCTGATTCCAAAAGGTTTTGAAGGCTACAATGAAAATGCAGGCCTAAGATATGCCCCCGATGATGCACGAAACCTCATAAAAGAAGCAAAAATCGATCTTCAGAAACTAAGGCCTACCATTATTTTTCCGACAACTGAAAACGAGAAAATGATTTTTGAATTTCTTCAAGATCAATTCAAAAAAAATCTAGGAGTACAGACTGATCTGCAAGGATTAGAATTTAAAATGTTTTTAGCAGCAAAAAAGCAAACAGGCCACCCGCTGATTAGAGGCGCCGATTTAACAGACCCAATCTCACCCATTTCATTTTTAGAAGGCTTTAGCTTGGCAGGCTCAAGTCTCTCGGCAAGCAACTGGAAAAGCCCTACCTACCTCAAACTGATAGACCAAGCCGAATTCGAGACCGACCCAAAAAAACAAGCAAAGCTAGTAACACAAATTCAGAAATTGATACTAGAAGATGAAGTCGTAGTGGTGCCCTTCCTACAAGACCAAGTTCATCTGCTGGTCCACAAGAACCTAAAGGACTACCCTGTCAACCACTTGCACCGTTTAGTCTACAAGTGGACAAGCAAAGTCGGATCTTGACCTCTCAGGCTCTTGAGTCCTGCGTAATGCAAGCCCTATAGGTTGGAAGATTCTAAGTCATTTCATGGTCTCGGGATTGCAATTTACGGGACTCAAGAACTCCTGTTAAACCTAAGCCCAGATAGGATCCAACAATGAATAAATCACTAGCATTTTTAGGCACTGCCTTCGTAATCTTTTCATTCTGTCAAAATGCAGGTGCCCAATCCGCAAGTCAGACCGCTTGCCTGCAGGCCGTGGCTCAAAATGAACAATGGAGAGACTTCACTCCTGGAACCATGGGATGCCTTCTCTCAGATAGCTTTTCGAAGCTTGATTATGCTGAATCAATGGCTTACTTGTGCTCAAAAGACCAAAAGACACTTTCTGCCAACTACCAACTTTATTTGGCTTATGAACATAAATATAACGAAGCAAGTGAGCGTTTTCGAAAGGCAACTGATCTTGAATCTCGAACGACAGCTTCTCTTGATGCAGAGTGGGCACAGCAAGATTGGACCCTCGTTGGCAAACGCGCCGAGGTCTCAGATTATCTCAATCGTATCGACCAAGCTGAATTTCACTGCGAGGGTAAATAGTCCTTTAAATTTGATCTGGAGTTACCAAAATCGGTGGGCAAATTTGATTGCATGAGTTTGGTAGGTGAATGGATGCTACTCCACCCGGACAAACTCTTTCAAGGTCAGGACATACAGTTCCCGGCGGGATAGGACTTGTAACCGGTGGTGGCAATACCGGCGGCACTGGGATCGGACCAGGAATTGGATGAATACACTGAAACCGACTATCAACCGCAGCATTGATGTTACAACAAGGGCCTGAGTAATTTGCACCAGCCAAAGTGACATCTGATGAATTTGCGACCGTTGTTTGCGTCTGGACGTCGCAATAAATGCGACAAATTTTCAGAGGGTTTAAAAGAACATCGCCTGACGCTGTACCATCAACTGGAAAAGCGATTGGTAAACAATCCAAATCTTTAAAGCTCAAACCGGCCTTTGAAATTTGTGATTCCATCTCGACAACTTGTGAAGCATTTAAATTCTCAAGCTGAGTACCCGTTGCTGTAACCGAATTTGTTGTTTGAGATTTCTATAATGTGTACCCAAGCATAAGGGACATAACATTCACATCGACGACGACATCAGCGCTACTATGATAGGTGAAGTCGACATATTTAAGACCAATCTCTCCGCGATGGAGATTGCTGAGCATCCAACTACGAAAAATACTCGCGGTAATTCCGCGGTTTGAAAAATCAAACACACCACCGCCTAATGGTGCAAATTTCAATTCGTAAATATAGTTTGATTTAGGTCCGATAATTGAGCGAGCACGAAATCCAGCTTCCATCGAATAGAGATTACTGAAACCGAACGGGGCACCATTTGTAATGATTGTAATATAGTTTGCGCCCAATAAAATTTCGGAACGCCATTTTGAGTTGACCGCTGCTGGCCAAAAATAAACTCCATCTAAGAAGGCCTGACCTACTTGCGGGCCGTAACCTTCATTGGAGCTCACACTCAAAATAGTCATGTCGGCTTCGGCTAATACGCCAAACCGATGTTGATCCTCTGGACTATGGGCCTGAAGCGTGAGAAGGCCCGTCCAAGCATGATAATCAACATAGGTTGTTTGTTTGTAAGTGAGAAAAGTACTTCCAATACCCAAAGTGACAGCATCCCAAGGAGACTGCACCTTAAACTCCTGCGCTTCAGGTGCAACGATATAGATGCGCTCAATTTCGTGTGCTCCTACGGGCCCCTGGGCTGTGATATCAACGAGATTTACACGGCTATTGAGGTACGCATAGAGACGAAATTGTCCAGGACCGCCATCTTCAGCAAGTTGAATATTTCCCTGTACAAACAAAGTCCAGCCGGGCCGGACATACTGAATCGGAAGCTCAATCAAGGGTCGAAATTTATTGTCTTGATAGACCATCAATACAGGGATTTTAACTTCGGGTGTTCCCAAAAACTGAATATGCTGACCAGTTGGTTTTTCGCGAAGAATATGAGCAAACCAAGTCGTTGGCTGAGTCTCTGCTTTCTGAACGGGAGGTTGAGTCGCGAGATCCGCAGGCTGATCAGAAGCTTGATCAACTGCTCTCGCTGCAAATGAAATTAAAAGGCTTAGAAAAATTGATGCGATCTTCAAGAAGCGACACATGGTTTTTATGTTGCCTCATATGGGTTTAAAAAAATAGTCTTTTATTGGTGAAAATCCGGGCCGCAAGTAAGGGTCAGCTGTTCGCTGTCTGCCCGTCACGGTGTCACTTATCAGATATCAATTTGCCTGACTCTGAGTTTGCTTGGGATCACTTGGATCTTGCGTAACACCTGGCTCGGCAAGTTGACTTGTCGACTTCTCAAATAACTTAGTTGGCAGTTGAGTTGGTTTACCAACAGGCGCTTGGACTTTCATTTCAATTGGTGAACTTGCTTTTTTTGGAATATGACGCTTTTTAGCTTCTGCCGGTACTCGCGGCGTTGCTGTGCCGATTGGTTGATGATAAAGTGTAAATCCCGCATAAATTTTATTTGGATTATGAATGAGCTGACGATTGTTATTCCAAAGATTCTTCCATTCAGTAGGCGTTCCATAGATCGTCTTTGAAATTTTAATGAGAGTATCGGCTTTTCGAATCAAGTATGGCTCACCGTTTTTCTCAATTACAACGTACTCAACGCCCGCAATCGTTAAAACAGTTCCTGGAGGAACATGATTATAACTTTTAATCAGCTTTTTATTCTGATTGTAAATTTCGCGCCAACGATAAACGTTTGCATATTTCTCGAAAGCAATTTTCATTAAGGTATCTCCACGGCGAACTTTGTACTTCACGACCTTTCCACCATGATGTATGTAAATGGAATTTCCCGACTTAGAAGTTTTACGTTGGACATCGGGTTCATCCTCATCAGCAAAGTCAGACGCCGCTTCTGAAGACGGATCCCGCTGATTCAATTGAGAAGACGATTCTTTTGAAAAAATAGTTGGTGCATTGTAAATTGGTTTGCCTGCAACAATTCTCGATATATCGCTCGCAACCTCGACCGGAACGGGCACTAAATTCTCAGATGGACTAACCGTTGCATGAAAGTTTCCGCTAGCTGGAATATCTGATTTCGAAGAGAAAAGGGAGCAGCCAACAAGACTTGCAATCACTGCACCTAGCAGCGTCCAAAGACGAAAATGATTTTGGCCTCGCTCAAACAAAAAAGCCATCCGAAGCTTACTCCTTAAAGACCTCATTGGTCTTGCACGCCGCCAAAATGAAGATGGTGCGTTAGTTCATAATCGGTAAACTCTTTAAATTCTGAAAGCTTTCGAAAACTTCTGGACTGAATCGCATTGCGACCACGACGCGGCTTAAGTGGC
>JAYUEB010000269.1:0-1868 GCA_043739525.1 Bdellovibrionales bacterium | reverse complement strand
AATAGTCATGGGAAGTGATAGCGATCTAAAAATCATGAAGGATGCAGCGAAAGCTCTTAAAGAGTTTGATATTGAGTTTGAAATGAAGGTTGTGTCTGCTCACCGAACTCCTGTTGAAATGCAAAAATTTGCATCGAGCGCTCGAGATAAAAATATTCAAATTATAATTGCCGGAGCTGGTGGAGCCGCACATCTCCCAGGTATGATTGCTGCGAGCACGATACTTCCCGTTATCGGAGTTCCCGTCATCACCACAAAACTGGGTGGGCTGGATGCCCTTTTATCGATTGCACAAATGCCAAAGGGAGTTCCAGTTGCGTGTGTTGCCGTCGACAACGCTTACAATGCAGGACTTCTTGCTGTTCGCATGCTTGCGATAGGCAACTCAAATCTCTCTCAAAGATTATTGAAGTTTCAGAAGAAACAAAAACTCAAGGTGAAAAAAGCAAATCAGTTACTGCCGCGTTTTAAGAAATGAAAATATTTTGCTTCCGTGACGTCCATTGTGAGTTCGCAATCAGCGACATCCACTTTACATGGCTTGATTTTAGATAAATCAAATTTAATATTCACGGCACTATCTTTAACTTGAACTTCTTGTCCAACGTTAAACAGAATGCTTTCTTCTAAGTCGCATTTCTCACAGAAAAAGGGAACGTAAAGTGAAGCTACCCGACTCCCTTTTGGTAAAAAGCCCTCAACCATATTGAATTGAAATACAAGTGTCTTAGGGCAATTTTTCATTGTGATTTGGCATTTTTCAGACATGGGTTTAATCCAATTCAACCATTCACGAATACCAACTGAATTTATCGACTTCACATCTTTCAAATCAAATGTAATTTGTTTAATAGGAGTTAAATTAATTGCAGGAAATTGCACGTCTTCGTCAATAGTTCCTGACAACGTAAGCGTCAGCTCCGAACCATCCGTGCTTTGCCCAACTTTAAATCCTGACATAAAATCTCCTAAAAAAACCTAATAAGACAACAGATGCAAATTCTTTGGTAAAAGCTCAAGTTCTCTTGCTCGCACCCCTAATGGGTAGGAACAGAATATCGCTGTTCTTTTGTTTTTCTCAACAGCAATATATAAATTCATCGCAAAACTATAAACCAAGAAAGTACCGATACCCGCGCCGCCTGAACCCATATTGATAGATTCGGCAACACCTCTATCATAACACGCAAGTATACGACCCATGAGTGCTTTGACATCGAGTAAACCAAAGCTATCGATACAACCGACAACAAGTATATCTCCAGAGGCTCCCGCCACTAAGCTAATAGATCCTGATTTAACAGAACCTGTCGGATTGACATTTTCTAGCCGCTTATAGAAATTGCCAGTATTTTTAGATGCGTTCGTAAAAATTTCTTCAGTCGATGATACGACTTCACTCAAGATCGACTTTGAACCTGGCAGCGACTGGATGTATTTTTCTAGTTTTTCTAACGGATCTTTTTTATTCTCATGAGCCTTGCAATCAAATCGAAAAGTATTGCCTTCACTTTTTCCTAAAATAAAAGAAAGTGGATCAGATATAAACTCTTGCGGCTTGTAAAGCATGGTTTCTGCAATTTGAAGTTCCTGTTGAAAGCATCGAGATTTTTTTTGAACTACGTGCAAAGCTTCATTTTGAACCGCAAGTCGCACAACTTGGCTGGGTTCGAAATCGGTAGCAATCACCACGGAGTCACTGGCCACCACATGATTTGGACAGCTATCCAATTCCAAAATTTTTGCTTTCATCTTAGATGCAGAATTCATTCTTTTATTTATCGGAATTTCAATCTAAAGGATTAATTTTGTTTCTATATTCATGTGCCTAGGCTTTGGTCTTGAAAACTGGCCCCTTATAATGTTGG
>JAYUEB010000268.1:0-5717 GCA_043739525.1 Bdellovibrionales bacterium | reverse complement strand
CTACAGTTGGAGGCGTTCTCATTTTTGATCTATTAGTTAACGGTACTTTGGTTACGCCAAACCTCGTGCCTGCACTTACTCCCGCAACGATCAATATTTCGGGGGGATTGCACGCTCCTAAACTTTGCTCGACAGCTTCTGCTTCATATGGCACTTGCCTCACGAGTATGCCTGTTAGCGTACCTGTCAGTCAGTCCAGCAGTCCGGCTATTTATGTTCTCACTTCCGGCTTGTTCGCGGATACCTTTTCTCTAACATCCGGCGGTATGCCTGCAGGAATTGCGCTCTCACCAGTGCCTGTCACTTGCAATTGATAAAATTATGACCAGTTCACGCGATGCGTCCGCAAAAGTGAACTGGTGTCTTTACTAAGATGTCTCTAGAGTTTAGACTTCGTGCTCTATAAAAGGGGGCACCAAGTGGCAACATCGAATTTCGAAATCATCGCTCAATACGGAGATCATGAACAAATCGTCTTGTGTAACAACAAAGATGTGGGCCTTAAGGCGATCATTGCAATTCACAATACTCTTCTCGGTCCCGCTCTTGGCGGAACTCGCATGTGGAATTACAAAACCGAAGAAGAGGCGATGATTGATGTCTTAAGACTTTCTAAAGGCATGACCTACAAAGCTTCAGCTGCAGGCCTTAATTTGGGCGGTGGAAAAGCAGTCATCATTGGTGACTCTAAAACTCAAAAAACAGAAGGACTCTTTCGCGCTTTTGGAAGATTTGTAAACTCATTAAATGGTCGCTATATCACTGCAGAAGACGTGGGTACGACTGTTAAAGATATGGAATATATTTTTAATGAAACTCCCTGGGTAACAGGAATTCCAAAAGCATTTGGTGGTTCAGGCGATCCAAGTCCTTACACGGCTCATGGTGTTTATATGGGCATTCATGCTTCGATCAAAGAAAAGTTTCAGGCGACAAATACCAAAGGAATGCGCGTTGCGATCCAAGGTCTTGGTAATGTCGGTTACCATTTGGTTGAATATCTCGCAAAAGAGGGAGCGATTCTGACGGTTGCGGATATCGATGCCGATAAAGTTAAAAAAGTTTGCGAAAAATTTGGTGCGAAAGCAGCTAAGCCAGAAGAAATTATCGGGGTCGAATGCGACGTACTTGCTCCTTGTGCTTTAGGTGCTGTTGTAAACGACACTTCGGTTGAAAAAATTCGTGCCAAAGTCATTTGTGGCGGAGCCAACAACCAGCTTGCAGAATCAAAACACGGAAATATCTTGCGTGAATTGGGCATTTTATATGCGCCCGATTACGTTGCAAATGCGGGCGGCCTCATGAATGTCTTTGTTGAGCTTGAAGGTTATTCTCCAGAAAGAGCTTTTGATAAAACTCGCATGGTTTTCGATAATCTTTCGCAAGTTTTTGCGATCGCTAAGAAAGAAAATATAGCAACTAATATTGCGGCTGATACTCTTGCCGAAGAACGTATTCGCGTCATAGGCAAAGTGAAGCAAACGCATTCTGGTCTTGCGGGACGCCCATTTAATACGCTCACACAATTTCGCAATAGATAAATGACTCCCTATTCGGTCGCTCAAGCTAAGCCTGAAGACGTTCGCGAGTTAGTCCAACTCGTGAACTCAGCTTATCGGGGTGACTCCTCTCGCCAAGGTTGGACAACGGAAGCTGACTATCTAGATGGACAGCGGATTGATGAAGACGGGTTGCGAGATGTTTTAAGCACACCTGATGTGGTGGTTTTGTGTTTGCGTGCGGAAGGCTCCTCAAAAATTCTTGCCTGTGTTGAGCTTGCCCGTGAAGATGAGCGACGTGTATTGCTTGGTATGCTCAGTGTCAGCCCGCAGCTTCAAAATCAAGGCTTGGGCGCGAGTCTGATGTCAAAAGCTGAAGCTTTTGTGCGCAGTCATTTCGGAGTGAATGTTATAACGATGAAAGTGATTTCCATTCGTTTAGAACTGATTGCCTATTACGAGCGCAAGGGCTATCAAGTGAAGGATGAGTTCGAGTCTTTTCCCTATGGCGATCCCAGGTTTGGACTACCTAAGAGAGACGACTTGGAGTTTGTTCGTATGGAAAAAACTCTTTGACTTAATGGGGCAAGCATTTCAGCATCGAAGTTTATTAGGAGCTTAATTCATGGAAAAAATTACGAAAGCCGACTTAAAACAACCTGACTTATTTGTTGAAAGTGCGAGCACGTTTTGGGTGTTTGTTGAAGAAAACTTTAAGGTGATCATGGGAGCTTTTCTCGTTTTGGTTTTGGCCTCCGTGATTTATATCGGAAAAAACTTTTTCAATGACCGCACTGAGAAACATGCGATCAATGATCTCTATCCTGTTGAGAGTGAAGTTTTAAAAATTAAAGATGGTTTTGAAAAAGCAAAACGTGGCGCCGGCGCTGATCAAGCTGAAGATGGCGCTCCTCCTACTAAAAAAGTGGATTCAAAACCTGCAACAGGTGATTTGCAGGCGGACTACGGCGCAAGCCTCGGTCGTCTTGAAGCTTTTGCATCTTCTCATCAAGAAAACGTTGCGGGAGCTGAAGCAGGACTTATCGCTGCCGGAATTTACAGCGACTATCAAAAACCGGATAAAGCAGTTGAAATTCTCACTCCTCTTGCACAGAAATTTCAAAATCAAGGTTCTGTTTTAGTGTCGGCTCTTTTGCAAATGGCTCTTGGAACTGCACAAGCAACTAAAGGCGACTGCAAAAGTGCTGTTAGCTCTTGGCAGAAAGTCATTGATAATGACAAGTTGAAATTTTTGGCGGGTGATGCGCACTTGAAAACGGGTGTTTGTTTTGAAACTCTTGGCGACATGAATCAAGCTCGTGATCATTACGAAAAGGCGAGTGCGGCTGAGGGAAATGTTTCAAAAAATGCCAAAACTTTATTGCGAGCGCTTGAAGTTAAGAAATCTCAAGCAGGCTGATCCCTTTTAAGGAACTCATGAATAAAATTCTTTCAGGCCTTCTGCTTTGCCTCTTGTCTTCAAGTTGTACAATGCTTGCAACAACTCCTCGGAAGTTCGCCATTCAGAATAACTGGGTTCGCAATACAGTTGCAAAAGATTACGTCGGTTACCGACGTATGAATCGCATGTCGCCGCTGATCTATAAAGATTTTATTTACGAATCGAATGCGATAGATGGAATCATGGCCTATCGCAAATCGGGCGCGTTGGTTTGGCGTTTTGATGTTCGCAATGGCGTTGAGGCCGGTGCGATCATTGCTGACAACAAACTGTACTTTGGTGGAAGTGATGGAAATTTCTATTGCCTCAATCCGTTAACGGGAAAGTTAATTTGGAGTTTTGAAACTCATGTTGAGACCTTGTCGCTTCCAACTTACGAGAACTCAGTGGTCTATTTTGAAACGGGAGCAGGAGTTGTTTTTGCTCTCGATGCTTTGTCAGGCAAACAGCTCTGGCTTTACAATCGTGGTACCACACAAAATTTAACAATTCGTGCAGGTACTCAGCCGGTTATTGATGGTGAAAATATTCTTGTTGGCTTTAGCGATGGATTTTTAGTGAGCCTTCGCAAACGAGACGGAATTTTAGCTTGGGATAAAAAGCTTGCGCACGCAGGACGCTTTAAAGACGTGGATTCAACTCCTGTTATTGAAGGCGATCGTATTTATATTTCAAGCTTTGATGGGGCTCTGTATTCTCTTAAACGTCAAAATGGTGAGGTTGTTTGGCAACATGATGAGGGCGGTTATACGGCTCCTCTTGTTATGAAGGAGAGTATCTATTATGCGACTTCGTCTGGACTGATACAGGCTCTTGATAAAAACTCCGGTAAAATTTTGTGGTCGGCGCCAGTCAAAAAAGGAATTGCGACTCAACCAAATTTTTACAAAGGCTATTTAATTTACGGAGAGTCTGAATCAGCTCTTGTAGTTGCCGATGCGAAGAGCGGAAAAACCGCTGCACGCTTTGAGCCGGGGAGAGGCCTTGTCTCTCAGCCGAGCATTGATCCTGAAACTGGCGATGTTTATTTTATCTCAAACGATGCCAATCTCTATGCGATGAAATTGAAATTCGAGAGATCATCGGAGAAGTTACCCTGGGAAAACTGAAAAGCCTCGTTTTATTGCTATGCCTCGTATCTATAGCCTGTGCCGAAGGCCATTGTCGTAAAAGTGCCGCGCAAGATAATTCACAGAAAATGAAAGCTGGAATCAGCGGGGCGAACCCAATTTCTGAAGCCGAAGCTAAACGCGTTTTAGTATACAAAGATGATGGAAGTCTTCAGTGCTCTAAGAAAAAGGGCATGAGCCCTCAGGAAATGGCAAAAGACTTATCATCCGATATTCAGGTGTTTTCTAACTCCAAAAAGTCTGATGGACTTATGCATATTCAAGTTTGTGGTCAAAAAACTGGCCAGGTAAATGTTTTTGAAATTCTAGAGAGCGATTTGCCAGCCGCTCAAAAGAAATCATTCAAACTTTGGAACTTAGATTAATGTATTTGATTAGGCTGATCATCCAACTCATCGACATAATAATATAAGTGATAATCTGTAGCCGAGCTCTCGATGGGCGTTTACCAAAAATTTTAGTATAAAGCATTTCCGTAAACCCACCCTGCATTTCAGTTTTCTGAATAGGTTTCGCCTGAATTTTGTTTTCAATCTGGGTCAAATAGCAAACGCCTTGGTTTGTTCTCCAGTGAAGCAGAAGTATGGGAAGAAAAATTAAATGGGCCAATAAAAGGTGAGGATTGAGGGACAGGAATCCGAAAATCACGAACATCACTATTGAGAAGTGAAGGACTCCGAGAAGTTTTATCACGACGAATTTTAATGACATCATTTTTAAACTATAATTTAGTTAAGACTGAAAAACATCCGAAATAGAGGCAAGTTATGAAATATATCATTTCTGGAACCAATCGCAAAGGTTCGAGATCATTCGAAATGAGTCAGCTGTTACAGAAAATGTATGCTGAGAAATCTGAAAAAGTTGAAATTATTGATTTAAAGGATGTCGGAATCAATGAGCTCGATGAAAGCCACTATGGTGCTCCGAAACCTAAAAAGATGTCAGACGTACTCGACAAAATAAATCGCGCAGATGGGCTTATCTTTGTTGTTCCCGAATACAATGGTTCTTTGCCAGGTGTTCTTAAGTATTTTATTGATCATTGGAAGTATCCGGATGCTTTTGAATTCAGACCTGTTTGTTTCGTTGGGCTAGGCGGAATGTTTGGCGGTCTTAGGGCTGTCGAACAGCTGCAGATGATTTTAGGATATCGGAATGCTTTTATTTTTCCTGAGAGAATATTTTTAACTAATGTTTGGAATATTTTTAAGGACGGAAAACTTTCTGATCCTGTGGCTCTGGGTCTTTTGGAAAAGCAGATTATTGGCTTTCAAAAATTCACGCATGCTTTAAGTTCGCATAAGCTTGATGCGAATTCGATGGTTCGTACTTAATATCGTCATTTTATTCGTTTCGGCTCGGGCCTTGCTTTAAGTCATTATCTATGTGGCCAAGATTCATCTATAGCCTAGAAATTTTATTTTTATTCGAGGTCCGGATATGATTCATTTGTTGTCAGATGACGTTTTGCTTTCAACCACTCAAAAGTTAGTTCGTCAGGAGTGCGAGACCTTAGCTCAAATACTCAAGCATCTCAAAGAAATTGAACGCCGCAGACTTTATGGTGGCTCGTTGTTTGAGTATCTAACTACAGTTCTAGCCCGGATATTTCATGAGAGTTAA
>JAYUEB010000267.1:0-1873 GCA_043739525.1 Bdellovibrionales bacterium | reverse complement strand
ACGTTACTATCCCCATTTGAAAAATGAATTAAAGAAGTTGGATCCTGAGGCTAATATTCTTCCCAGTGCGGGTGTCGTGCGTGCGGTCTACACATATTTGTATGAAGAAATGCGGAAAGCGGAGCTCATACAGCCTGGTTCGGGACCTGGGGTTCTTAGAAGGATCCCATTTGAAGATAAGTTTGATCTTTCGGGCTTCGACATCCGGGGAGTTGGCGGAGATTTCGACGTGTTTTTACTTTCATCAGACCTGCAAAATCTTAAGCAAAGGTTACTTGATGTCACGAATAGCGCAGAAGGTTACGTCGGATTTACAAACTCTAAACATAAAATGAAAAGACTCTTTTTTTCAGTTGGCGATTCAAAAGATTACAAGGAACAGATTTTGCGCGCTTCAAACCAAGGCGGATCGACCGTCGATTTACTCGCGTTTGACTTGGATTCGGGAAAAATCGTTGAGCCTGACCGTTTTCCAAATGCTTTTGATGACTTGATTCGTGGAGTTGCAGATTATGCACCGCCAATTTCGGCTGATATAGTTGAAGATGCGCAAAAGCAAACGGTTCGTGGACTCCGAACGCTCATTGAACTTCCTTGGATTCATTATCGCGACGAGCATGTTTTGGTTTTGGAACTTGAGAAATTGCTTAAGGATATACAAGCTGGTCAATTACCAAACCAAAAGGCACTTGAGCAATTTGGTAAAGCACTGAGAAACGCTCGCTACGGCGGAGCAAATAATCGATATTACCGAGGATCACCTGAAAGCATAGACAATTTGGTACAACAAATTTTGGTAGAGCTATATAAAGCGACCAAGAAAAATTATTTTCCAGAATTTGTCGATTTCCGAAACCTCAGTAAAAACTCAGAGGTTAGTATAGAGAAACATGTCCCTAAAGAAATTTTGATGCCGATGTCAGAATTCCTTCAGACGTAACCCCTGCGTAATTCGCGTCTGATAAAGAGTTTCGCAATCGGCTATATTGAGGCAATGGAAACTTTTGAAAAGAATGAGTCTGAAAGAATTTTTACGGAGATAGCGTCGCTACGAGAGCAGTGGCAGGCTGAAGTTGGAGAAGGCCGAAAGATTTGGCCGAATGCCATCAAATTAAGAGTTTTGGATTTGATGTTAAGTCATAAGATTAATTCGCGCGAGATTGCGAACAGAACTGACATTTCGTACGAGACGATCAACCTCTGGAAACACAAACAGAAAAAGAAGCGGCTTCAGATGCCGGGCTTTAAAGAGTTGGCGGTTTCTCGTGAGGAAAAATCTGCAACCGTGACGGTTACAGAAGAAATGCAAGGCTTACAGACTGGCAATGGCATTACCGTAAAAACTCCGCGAGGCTATATTTTCGAAGGTTTAAACGGCTCACAATTCTCAGAGCTCATTAAATGCTTGGGAGGTTTACGTGTTCTTTGAACGCTCAGGTTTACGTGTTTTTGTTTACAACTCAGAGATCGATATGCGCTGCGGGTTTGAGCGGCTTCATAGTTACTGCGTCCATCAGATGAATGCGGTGATGGACCAGGGCCATGTTTATTTATTTTTCGGTAAGAATCGTCGTCGTCTAAAAAGTTTTATTTTTTGATGGCACGGGTTTAGTGTTAATTGCGAAACGGATCGAAGGCGGAAGGTTTATGAGCCTTACGGGCCTCATGGGCCGTAGCGAGGTAAAGTTAAGTGAGCTCAAACAAATTTTTCACGGCAGTGTAATACGGATGCCTGTCGTGGATCGCAGTTTAGTGGCGTCGGTGCGACGCGAATCTGTTGATTTGCCTCAAGGAATATCTCAAAATATTTGAGATAAGCCAAGTGAGTCGCGAAAGAATACTACAAATTGTAAAGCAAGAAAGCCCCGAGCTA
>JAYUEB010000266.1:0-5725 GCA_043739525.1 Bdellovibrionales bacterium | reverse complement strand
AATCGGACTTTAAGCCTTCTGGTGATCAACCTAAGGCGATTGAGTCGATTGTTTCTAATATTAAGCATGGTGTTCCTCACCAGACTCTCCTTGGGGTCACGGGTAGTGGTAAGACATTCAGTATGGCAAATACGATACAAGAAACCGGTTTGCCTGCTTTGATTTTGGCGCCTAATAAAACTTTGGCTGCACAGCTGTATGGCGAGTTTAAAGAGTTATTTCCTGAAAATGCTGTCGAGTACTTCGTAAGTTATTACGACTATTATCAGCCAGAGGCTTATATTCCGACGACGGATACTTTTATTGAAAAAGATTCTGCGATCAATGATCAGATCGATCGAATGCGGCATTCGGCGACGCGATCTCTTTTTGATCGTAACGATGTTATTATTGTCAGTAGCGTATCATGCATTTACGGTTTGGGTTCTCCTGAAGCCTACGAAGGCATGATGATTCATGTTGTCGCAAACAAAGAGATCAGACGAGACCTTTTTCTGAGAGATCTTGTTCGTATTCAATATAAACGTAACGACGTGGATTTTCATCGCGGAACATTTCGTGTGCGAGGTGATATCGTAGATGTGTTTCCACCCTATGAAGATGAGAAAGCAATACGTATTGAATTTTTCGGAGATTTTATTGAGCGTGTTTCATGGGTCGATCCACTTCGCGGAATGAGTTTAGGTGAAATCGAGAAAATTGCGATTTATCCAGGTAGCCATTATGTGACGAGTGACGAGCGCATTAAAACTGCAATTAAAAATATTCAAGACGAACTTCAAGTTCGCATCGCTGAGCTGACCCATAATATGAAATATCTCGAGGCTCAGAGAGTTGAGCAGCGCACTTACTACGACATCGAGATGATGGAAGAGCTTGGCTTTTGCCAGGGGATTGAGAATTACTCAAGACATTTGACTGGAAGAAATCCGGGCGAGCCGCCGCCGACGTTGCTTGAATATTTTCCGGATAAGTTTATTACTTTTATTGATGAGTCTCACGTGACTGTGCCACAAATTGGTGGAATGTACCGTGGCGATCGCGCGCGCAAGACAACTCTCGTTGAACATGGATTTCGTTTGCCTTCAGCTCTAGACAATCGACCTCTGAACTTTACTGAGTTTGAAGAAATGATGGATAAAGTCGTTTATGTATCTGCAACTCCAGGCCCATATGAACTTAAAAAGAGCGAAGGTCTGATTGTTGAACAAATTATTAGACCAACTGGTTTGTTAGATCCGAATGTTGAGGTGCGACCAGCTAAACATCAGGTTGACGACATTTTAAAAGAGATTCGCTTAAGAGTCGAAAAAAATGAGCGTGTTTTGATTACCACTCTTACCAAGCGAAGTGCTGAGGACCTAACTGAGTATTTTGAGGGTCTCAATGTTAAAGTTAAGTATCTTCACAGTGACATTAAGACGATGGAGAGATCTGAAATTTTAAGAGATTTAAGACTTGGTATTTTTGATGTCTTAATTGGTATTAATTTGTTGAGAGAAGGTCTTGATATTCCTGAAGTCAGTTTAGTCGCGATCACCGATGCAGATAAAGAGGGTTTTTTGCGAAGTGAAAGATCACTCGTTCAAACGATTGGTCGTGCGGCAAGAAATGTCGATGGCCGCGTGATACTTTATGCCGATCATATGACCGACAGTATGAGCAAAGCGATGAACGAAACGAAACGACGGCGAGGTATTCAGGAGGAGTACAATACAGCAAATGGAATTACTCCTGCAACAATTCGAAAACGTATTCGCGAGAGCTTGGGTGAGATTTATAATTCTGCAAGTTATGCGGCGCCTCTTCCTGGCGTTAAGCAAGTAGCGAGTCCAAGCGAAAAATATTTGACGGATCCAAAAGGTATTGGCAAAAAAATCACGACGTTAAGAAAGAAAATGAAAAAGCTTTCGGATGATCTCGAGTTTGAAGAAGCAGCTAAAGTTCGAGATGAAGTTAAACGTCTTGAGATTATTCAGCTTGGCAGTCTTTCAGGAAGTGTTGACGACGAACTCGATGAAGTTATTAAGAGCGGTGAGATCGACAAACCGCAAATTTTATCTGGATCGGAAGCAACGTCTCCGCCCGGGAAACCAAATAAAAAATGAGTGATTCGCAAGTCCAGACAGATGACGCCAGGCTCGATAGGCTGAAAGAAAAAGTAAAAAATTTGCCACAATCGCCGGGCGTCTACATCATGAAGACCCAAGGCGGAAAAATCATTTATGTCGGTAAGGCAAAAAGCTTACGGAACCGGGTGCGAAGTTATTTTTCAGGAAGCAGTGATCTTTCGGCCAAGACTGTTTTTTTGGTTAAGAATATTCATGAATTTGACTACATGCTCACGCAAACAGAGGTTGAGGCCTTTTTACTTGAAGCTTCGCTCATTAAAAAGCATCGGCCAAAATATAATATTCGTCTTAAAGATGATAAGACTTATCCATATATTTGTTTGAGCATGGCTGATCCTTTTCCAAGACTTTACCTTAAGCGTAAAGTCGAAAAAAATGGATCGCTCTATTTTGGGCCCTTCACAAGTGGTCTTGCGGTTAATGCGACAATTAAATTTTTAAATCGCACATTTATGATTCGCGATTGTGCAGATGGCTTTTTTAAAACTCGTAAACGTCCTTGTATGACTTATCAAATTGGCAGATGCACCGGGCCTTGCGTGGGCCTCATCGACGAAGAACATTATAAAATCGATATAGATGCGGCGAAAAATTTTTTGCGAGGACGCAGTCGTAAAGTCGTATCTGAGCTCACAAAAAAAATGAAGACCGCAGCCTCTGAAGAAAAATTTGAAAGCGCTGCAAAGATGCGTGATTCAATTGAGGCCGTTCAAAAGATTCTTGAAAAGCAAGCGGTCATTAATCCGACGAGTGAAATTGATCAAGACGTTATTGGTTTTTTCGGAAGCGAATTTGGAACAATGATCGAGACACTTCACATCAGACAAGGCGTCATGATCGGAAATCGATCTCACTACTTAAAAGATCTTAATCCAGATCTTGCCGGTGAAGATGTTCGTGAATGGTTTACGTCGTTTATTACGCAGTATTATTATGACAACATTATTCCTGATGAAGTTATCCTGACTGTTGATTTGGGACTGGATTTAATTAAGCTTTTATCGGCGGTATTAAAAGAACGTTCTGGACACGAAGTGGTCGTCAGATTTCCGACAGATGAAAAGGGCCAAAAGCTCATGTCACTTGCGAATCAGAACGCAAAATCGAAATATGAAGATCAGATCTCAAAAAATAGAAAACGAGCAGAGGGTCTTGAAGAGATTAAAGAGAAGCTGGGATTGCCAAGACTCCCTCGAAGAATCGAATGTTATGATATTTCGAATTTTCAGGGGGCCGAGAGTGTTGCTTCTCAAGTGGTGTTCGAAGAGGGCTTACCAGCAAAAGATCATTACCGACGATATAAAATTAAAACGGTCGAAGGACCTAACGATTTTGAAAGTATGCGCGAAGTTTTAAGTCGAAGACTAGAACATCATGAGTGGGACGAGCCTGATCTGATCGTCGTCGACGGTGGAAAAGGCCAGCTTGGAATCGCAGTTGAAGTCCTTGCTCAAATGAAGCGCAATATCCCGGTGGTGGGGCTTGCGAAAGCGCGAACTCAAGGTGAGTTTTCAGATTCGGAGGTTGGAGCAACTGAAGAAAGATTTTATCTTCCGGGCCGTGCGAACCCTGTGTTGTTTAGACCGGCGAGTGATGCCTTTCAAGTTCTCGTTGGAATTCGCGACGAAGCCCATCGATTTGCAATTACTTATCATCGTAAGTTGAGAGATGCCACGAGCCTTGAGAGCGAACTTGATTTTGTTGTGGGGCTTGGGGAGAAACGTAAGAAAGAGCTCTTAAAGCGTTTCAATTCAATCGACGATATTAAAGGAGCGACGATTGAACAGATTGCAAGTCTTCACGGATTTAATCAGATCTTAGCCGAGCGCATATTATTGCAACTCAACGAGGGCGATAACTCGTAGTCGCTTGCCTGCGGGCTCCTATTACTGAATCGTATAATCGCGGCTCTTCAACTTCACTTTGCAGCAAGCGCAATGTGCTTCTTCTTTGACACTGAGGTTCAGATAATCAATTTGATGAGTAAATTTTAGCTCCTGGCCGCAGAGAGCACATTTAAGATAGTCGTCTGAGCAGATTTCGCTAAAGCTGTACTGGTTGTTTGATTCTTGATTTGCGTCCATGCATTTCTCCTTGTGATAGTTTTTTTACGGAGAAATGTGCTCGAGACTTAATGGCCAAGGCCGTAAAACTGAAGTTCCGGTCAAAGGCACGAGGAATTTTTTGCCGATATTGACTTAAAGAAGGCTTTAGGAAAGATTAGGGCAGATTATGCTGAGAACTTATTTAAATTACGTACAAAATGTCTTAGGCGCCAAATCTTTTATTTTACCTATAAAAGACCAAGAGGCGACAGAGACCGCTTATCATTTTGCGACTCCTATTTTAAATCCGGAAGCAAAAGAGATTCTTAAGAATATCATTAAAGCATTAAACGCCAAAAAATTTGATATTTTGGAACTCAAAATAGAAAAGACAAATGCGGATCATAATACCCATGAGATCATTGCTCAAAAGGCCTCTCAAATGCTTGGGAAAAGCGTTCTGATTCTCTTCGGTCGAGATGTTGGACAGTTTTTACTTCCGAATACTCAGATTGAATTTGGTCAAAAACTTTTGATCTCAGGTAGTCAGACGATACTGACTCATTCGATTGAAGAGATGCGAGAGTTTCCCGAGCTTAAAAGAGAAGCTTGGCAGCACCTCAAAGCTTTCGTTAATCCATAGACTCGCCCACAGACTAAGGTCCAAAATTTTTCAAGGAACTGTCTGTACGTCTCGTGGCGGACACCCGAGTTGAATCTTCTTTTTGAAAATGTGAACATCAAATCAGGACCTAAGAATCGTCTAACTTAAAGAACGGTGCAAGGATGCGCTTGAAGCTTTTGATTACACCTATGCTATGCATTTTAGCTTTGAGCTACGAGTGCCTCGCTTCTGATATACGTGTGCGTATACTTTCAGATCAGAACGCCGTTGATATCGGAGCTGAAGATTTTAGGATTATTGCCAGCGCCCATCAATGTTTAGATCCACACGTTCGAATTAAAGCTCAACGTGCACAATTGACCGTTCGTTTTATCGCGGCCAAGAAGGTTTGGAGTATACAAAATTTAGAAACCAGGCAAATTTGTGAATTGAAGTCACAAAAACTCAAATTTCAAGCTAAGAACCTTTTCGTGAATCATCGAACTTTTCCCGGGAAAATTATTCTCGATCGTCACAAACAAAAGTTTGATGTCATTGCCGAACTCGATCTTGAAAAATACCTCATTGGGGTCTTAGCAAAAGAAATGCCGCAGACTTTTCCGCTTGAAGCTTTCAAAGCTCAAGCAATTGCATCGCGAAGTTACGCAATGAAAAAGATGTTATCCTCGAAAGATAAAGCTTTTGATATTGAAAGTGGAGTTGCGGATCAAATGTTTGAATACTCAAGTGGAACCGAGAAAGTTCGAACAGCCGTTGAAGAAACTCGAAACCTCATTTTAGAAAATCAAAGTGGCAATCTCTTTCCGGTTTACTACCACGCGGACTGCGGTGGTCACACCGAAGAGGCCTCTGACGTTTGGGGAACGACCGAAAAAAGCGGAACCGTTACGGATGAATCCTGTCCGTTTGAGAGTCACTCAAAT
>JAYUEB010000265.1:0-5742 GCA_043739525.1 Bdellovibrionales bacterium | reverse complement strand
AATAGAAGACGAGCTTTTGAGAATGGAAAAAGAATTTTTGAATTGCGCAATGTCTTTCGGAAGCTTCCAAAGCTCTCGTCCAGCCAGCAGTGCATCTTGCGTCGTCACTGAGATGAAGGGAACGTAGAAGAAGAAATCATTCTGATCGCGTGAGTGCAAATCTTGATTATGATACAAAAGGGCGTCTATTACATGACGTTGCATAATAAGATGATTGTTCCAATTATTTTCAGCTAATTTGGGATTCGCCGTGGCGGCAACAAGAACTACAAATTCCTGATACGCACCGATTGTATTTCTAGGTTGGTTGACGGCATAAACGATGGCGATTCCATATTTTGGCGTGATCGCCGCAGGATAAAGGCCTGTGCCAGCCATCATCTGGCGAGCGGCATCAAGGTTGATTCGGCCCACAGAAACCAAGCCTTCGATTTGGTAGTAAAGTACCGGCAGTTGAAAAGATTGACCAGTGCTGATCGTGGCGGCGCTGTCCTGCGGATAAGCCTGTATGACGGATTGAACCGCTGCTTCGACATCTATTGCCTTGGCCTGTTGAGTAAATGCCAACAGAAACGAGAGCGTGAAATAAAGGCATGTTCTCATAAAAACTCCTGAAAAAGCTTGCATTAATTTGCTATGAAAAATTACCAGCTAATCCCAGAAATTTCCGCAAAGAACCATCCAAAGTTTAAAAATTTGATTTTTGTTTACTCTGTGAACGCAAATCTCCACCTAGAGCTTTTCCAGGCAGTAGGGGCTCCGATCGGTTGCCCGGCAAGAAAGTGGTCCCTTCGTATTTTTCATCTCGAAAAGGCGAACGCTCCAAGATGCTCATTAACTCTTGGAGCCAGTTTGCTTCGGCTTTCAGAGATGCCAAAATGGAAGAAAGTCCGAACAGAATCCGCGTGAGGCTCAGCCACTCGCTTTGAAAAATAAAGTTTTGTCGGCTTCTTTCGGAACCAAACCAGGCCTTAAAAGACTTTTGAACGTAATCGCCATTAAAGACATAGTTTTCATTCTTTAAATAGGGTTCATAGATACTCTCGGCAATTAAACGCAGTTGCTCGACGTCGATTGATGGCCCCGGAATCAGCATGCCTAAATCACGTACGGCTTGAATTAATTTTTCTTCATCTTGGGTGATCGAAGCAAATAAGATGTTTCGCCAGCCTCTGACAAAGTTCGGGCTCAATTTCTTTGAACAACCAAAATCTAGAAAGACGACGGCATCTTTCTGAAAAAGGTAATTGCCCGGATGGGGGTCGGCGTTGAGCGCCCCAGTTATGAAGATCGACTCGAAACTAAAGCGCCAAATGATCCGACCCATCTGGTTCTTTTCCTCTTGAGATGATGTACGCAAAAATTCTTGGAAGCTTTGGCCTTCGACAAATTCGGTGCAAAGAATATTCTTTGTTGAGTAATCAACAAACACGCGCGGAATGACAATTTCTTTTCGGTCTTTAAAAAAATCTCGAAAAAACTCCTGGGTCTGCGACTCAGTTTGGTAATCACACTCATCTAAGAGGCGATCGGATAACTCTTGCATGATTGAGTTTAAATCAGTAGGACCAGCAAGATTTTTGAAAAACTTGAGAAAGGCATTTAAGTTTTTGAGGTCAGTACGAATGCTGCGAGAAATACCTGGATATTGAATTTTCACCGCCACCTTTTCGCCCGAAGGTATTTTCGCAAAATGCACCTGACCGATGCTGGCTGCCGAAAAAGGTTTCGTCGACCATTTCGAAAAAAGGCTTTTCGGATTTTGTCCCAGTTCGTCACGAACGATGCCGCTCACCACTTTTGGGTTCAAAAAAGCGCTCTGAGTTTGCAAACGCTCAAAGATTTCTTGCGCTTCGCTCGGCATCGAAAAATTGTGATAGCTCAGTGTCTGCCCCAGCTTCATGGGAAGACCTTTCATTTCTGAAAGTCGTTTGACCAAATCGTCAGTCATTTTGATGAAGGACTTTTTCTTGAAGCTTGAATAATTTTTGTTGGTCTGTACTCTTGATTTGATTAAATGCACAAGCCAATATGAAAAAGCTTTCGAAGCAAACTGCGAGATCGCCAGTCCTCGGCCAAAACGGGATGTGACGATCTGGTCGATTTCTTCGAACCCAGAAGAAGTACCCTCATTCTTCAGTCCCAGATCCTGCTCATAAATTTCAAGCAACCGAAGGACCGGACCCTGAATGGGGCGCTCGCCACTCTCCCAAAGAGCCACAGCACCGTGCGTGACCTGAAATTCTTCGGCGAGCTCACGCAAACTGAAATTAAGATGCTGACGGAGCCGCTTGATCCGCTCTGCGCCACTCAGGTTTGAACTTTTTGATGGATTTTCAGCTTCATTCATTTCTAGATTTTTCAGTCCTTAAGCGAACCTAAGGGTAGGAAGTGAATCAATTAAAAATTGATTTTCACGCATTTTGCAACTACTGCCCGCGTATGCAGCGAACTGCATTCCAGTCGAAGCGGACATTGTAGTCGATACCGCCGCTGTAGCCATTAAAATAGAAACCATTGACGGAACTAACTTCAATGACCGACGACGACCAAAACCAATGATTTCCCCAGTCTCCTGAAGGCCGCTTGTATCCAAGATTGCTATAATAAAACCGATCAACTTTCTCGCCAAGTTTTTCGTCAGCATTTCTAGCTTCTACTTGTCGGTATCCATATTTAGCCGTTTGCGAAATTCCAGCAGCACCCAGACTTGATGCAAATTCGGCAAATTCCCGTGCTCTTGGCAGGCGTTGCCCTCGGCTTTCGCAATATTTGATCGCATCATCCAAACTCATTTGGCTCATGCTTCCATCCGCATTTCGTGCAATATCACTAAATTGTGGGCTAGTTTGCGCAGCCATTGCTAGTCCGCCAAATAGACACAGGCCTAAAACAATTGTTTTCATATCTTCTCCAAATTATTGATGTTGGACCTTTTGTCTTGGAATATTATACCAAAAACATCTGGTCAAGGTCGATCAGACGCTTACATAACTCAAAACTATTATGTTCGTTTCTACTCAATAACAAGTAATGAAGGCAATCACTCAACTTGACAGTCGCTCAGCTGTTCTTCGGTGTGATGCTATTGCGAAATTGACGGCTCGACGGATCATCGCTATTATCATGGCGCCACTGGTGGCAGCACTCCAGACTGCTCAGCGGCGCAGAATATGGCCTTAAGGGAATGTAAAGCCGCCGGGAATTATGAGTGCTATGTTAACTGGTGTCGATAAGCACAGGCTCCCTGGAAATTAAAAGGATTCTCACCTGACTTTTTGCTTTTGAAAAAGGAGCTCGCACGAGCCTAAAATGTTGAGTACCACCCATTGGCGACAAAAAAATTTTCTATCTAAATGGGGACTCGCTACGGATATTGCTGTAGTCCCTTTGTTTTTAATTCCTCTTACTTTGATGATGATACTACCGTGGCCCCTTGGAGAAGGAAGTTTGTGGGTTGGCTATGGCAAGAACCTCTGGAGCAATTCCTCTTTCCTATATCACGATTCCATTAGCATTTTGCCTACTGACAACAATATTTCTTGTGCGTGGCTCTTATCTCTCATTTATTATGGCCTCTATAGCGTCAGTGGAATATTTGGTGTCGTTCACTTTCACCACATGGTACTCATTGCCATCCTCTGGGTAGTTTACAAGGAGAGTATTTTAAAAGTACCGTAGCCATGGCCACTCCGGACTCGAGCGCCCATTTATGCGTTTTGGATTGGGGCAGGTAGCTTTTTCGTACCTAGGCCGGCGTTCGTTGCATTTCTCATTTTTGTCTTAGCTTTTAATTTATTAGACGGTGCCGCGGCATAAGGCTTACGAAAAGAGACTGGGTGACACTTGTCTTGTTTCAAATAGTTTGGACAAATACACATGGCACGTTTCTGATTCTTCCAATCATGCTGTCATGGACTTTGATATGTCAGTGCAAATGGAGTCGCTCGGATTTTTTTGGTTTGGCAATTATCGGACTTTCCATTTTAATAAATCCTTACCGCTGGAACGTCTTACCCTACGTATTGGACACTCGCACGAGAGCTATGGGCTTAGGTATCAATGAGTGGGTTCCAACTACGTCTTATACTTATTTAACGGATGTATCTGGCAAGCCATCTTTGAATTTGTCACCCCAGTTTTTTGCTTTTTGGCTTTTGTTTGCTGTTTTTTTGGGAAGGATCTTACTGTCCCTTTGGAAAAAGGAATGGCCGCGCTTTTTGCGTTCACCTTACATTGTTGCAATAGCCTTGGCATTTTCAGGTCTAAGAAACAGCGCATTTTGTTTTTATGTCTTACCCATCTTTTTAGCTCATTGGTCATCGATTTATATTGTAAGCACAAGAACCAAAACCCCCACTCAAAAGCCGTCAGTAGGAATATTAATTATATCAATTTCGATGACTATTTTTGCAATCTTGGCATCCCCGTATTTTAAAAGCCATTTCAGAGATTTCTTGCCTGAGAAAATTCAGGGTGATTTTGACACTTCAATTCCGCAAATATCCAAGGATATCAACTTAGCCGGAAAACCAAAATGTGCCAACTTAAACGATCTTAGTGTTGGTGGTTACCTGATGATGACCACCCCGAATCCCCTGCTGATTGACGGAAGACTTACTCCCTTTACAAGTGCCGGCTTTGATATTTACTCGAAGTATCTCGACGGAACTGGCACTGAAGAATTAGTAAATAGAAGTCGTGCATGCTTTGCAGTTTTAAATCTCTACAGAACACCCAAGCTCATCGAACAAATGACTGCCAAGTTAGGTTTTCATATAATAGAAAAAGAAGAGGGCTACGTTTTGCTAGGTAGATAATGCGAAACACAGGATTGGGGCTGCATGAAGTATGGGATGTTATTATCATAGGAAGTGTTAACCTTAAGACCGAATGCAAAAACCCAAAAGACGGGGCCACGAGCATTCCGTTCAATTGTCGTATACCCATTTCATCACTTCTTCCACAAGGTGGCCTTATTAAGAGTTTTGTTAATGAGCAGCAAATCTTAGATTTGGCAGGAAACAAGGTCATTTTATATTTTGATGTCCTAAATTCATTCTCTGGAGGTCAAGTTATTAGCATTCGAGGCCGTGAATTTGGATGGACCTTTAGCACACCAGGAATCGATGAATTGATAAGTGGACCAGCCTTGAAAATAAGTGTCTTGTACCAGGGTACTCAAGTTAAGTAATCTGCAATACCAATCCAGGCTTCAGAGAAGTTTATTTAGATGGCTTTGCCTGATAACATTGAAAAGAATACCACCTTAAGCTCGATTCGAGATTTTAAAAAGAAAACATGCTATACCGGACAATCTGTGAAAAGGGGTTGTAAATGAAAATTGGGTTCTTAGCACTGTTTTGCTTTTTATCACTCAATACGTCTGCAGCCGAGAAATCCGAAGGCCGGTATAGTCCACCTGGTGGCGCTTGCAACTCTTCTTTAGATTGCGGCCCCTCATCTTTTTGCAAAAATGGTTACTGTGACGCTCCCGCCGGAGGATGCATTGATAACGGTGGAGTATGCAATTCTACTAACGATTGTTGCGGCTCTCTTTTCTGCAAAGATCACCCTGAGTCTGGAAAAAAGATTTGCCTCTAATAACTCAGAAGAAAACTGACATATTGATTTGGCCGATCACCTCGTACAATTTAAATTTGAAAATATTGTATAGAATTTCATGCCTTCGAATCCAGTCGCTGACTGATAGAAAAATTTAATTAATTGGGTATAATTTTT
>JAYUEB010000264.1:0-1882 GCA_043739525.1 Bdellovibrionales bacterium | reverse complement strand
GTTGTCAAAAGCCTTGTCACCCAAAATAAAAAAGGCGCCACAAGTGCGCCTATTTGAGAATTAAAGAGTTTTAAATTAAGGCTTCAAGAGGCGACGTTTGTCGAGACCGTATTTTTCAACTTTCATAATCAGACCTGCGCGGCTAATGCCAAGTTCTTTTGCAAGTTTTGATTTATTCCAGCCGGTTCTACGAAGACCGTCTTTGATCAATTCGCGCTCAAGATCCTCAAGAGCATCTTTGAGTTTGCCGTGTACGCGTGCCCCTTGAACTTTACCTTTGTCGCTTGCTTCAATAATTTTTGGAGAAAGCATGTCAGCTGTGAGTTTGGTTTCAACACCACTCAAAACTACAAGGCGCTCCATCTCATTTTGAAGTTCTCGTACGTTACCCGGAAATGGGTAGTCGTAGAGTTTTTCAAGAGCACGTTTTGTGAGAATCTTTTTTGGTCCACCTTTTTCGGCAGACTTCGACAAAAAGAATTCAGCCAAAACTGGGATGTCTTCTTTACGCTCTCTCAATGGCGGAACACGAATATTAATAACGTTTAAGCGATAGAACAAATCTTCTCTGAATGTTCCGGCTTCAACCATATCTTTAAGTGTTCTGTTAGTCGCGGCGATTATTCTCACGTCTACTTTACGAGGCTCAGTGGCACCCACTGGAGTGAATGTTCCCTCTTGTAATACGCGAAGGAGCTTTACTTGCATTTGTGGAGAGGTATCTCCAATCTCATCTAGAAAGAAAGTTCCTTTATCAGCGATTTCAAACAAGCCCTTTTTATCTTTGATCGCGCCTGTGAAAGATCCTTTAACGTGACCGAACAATTCAGACTCCAACAAATTATCATTGAATGCCGAGCAGTTTTGAATCACGAAAGATTTTTCTTTACGAACTGAATTGTAGTGAATCGCTTTTGCGATCAACTCTTTACCAGTACCGTTTTCGCCTTGAATTAAAACAGTACTATCTGCTGTTTTAACTTTATCAAGAAGAGCATAGAGAGACTGCATTGGCTTCGACTTACCAATCATGTTGTCGTACTTATAACGAGAGCCAAGCTCTTTATTGAGTTCCTTAATACGATTTTCTCTTTGAGTAATTTCAACGTGAAGAGTGATTACCTCTTGAGCGACAAGATCAACGAGTTCGCTAAAGTGTTCGCGATCAGCATCATCTAAATATTTAAATTTAGAAAGTGAAGACTCGATGACATCAGATGAAGCGCCGAAAGCTGCCAAACGTTCTCTAATTTCTTCGAGCCGTTGTGGAGTTGCTTGATCTTTAAAAAACCCCATCGCAACAACTGAACCCATCACATCATTGTCAATCATGATCGGGAATACAGCGACGTCAAAACCTGACATCTCCCACTTGCGAAAGCTATAGCGATTTTCAGACAATCTCATATCATCCAAAGCTTTAGTAACAAGCCCTGAAAAACTTTCTGCGCCTGCATCCTTATTTAAATAAGCATGTACTGCTGGATTGAAAGTTTGGGTTTTGGTTTTATCAAAACCTCTTAAGTATCCGCGCTCATCAGTAAATACAACGTCGATACTCCACCAAGCACCTAAGATCTGTTTTAGTTTTTTGATCACGTGTATATGATCAAATTCATCCCAGTTAATCATGACAGCTCCCTGTAAAGTTAAAGCGCAGTATTTTTTGTTGCGCTATTTGCATAACTTCTTATCGTCAAATGTTTGGACAACTTTAATTTTCTGTTGAAAATCGATCATAGCTTAGACGTTTTGTACAAAGGGCAAAAAAATCTCAGCTAATTCACCAAAGGTTTTAAGCTGTTGAAAGACTTGTTTTAAAATGAGACAAACCACGTGTGAGTGTCTAGTCTGGCGCCAATTGTTGAAAATAAAAAAGTTC
>JAYUEB010000263.1:0-1892 GCA_043739525.1 Bdellovibrionales bacterium | reverse complement strand
AAGGTGGATTTTCATGATTTGAAGTTAAGCTTTTTCTTAAGATTTGGACCTCGAGACGATCAGTTTTCACGTCGTGCGGCTTAGATCAAGCACTCGACAGGGCTGCTCATTTAGATGATGAACGATTTTGTTTTTCGAATTCAATCAACAAATAGCTGGGCTAGATTTTTAACGAATGAAGAAAAACAAAAAGTAATTTCGGTCGCGGGCTGGCTACCTGCCAATGCGCGAGTCATCGTCTATTTACGGTATTGGCGAGAGTTTGAATTTAGTGAAATTGCAAAGGCAATTGAGATGCAACAGAACGAAGTACTTTTCGTTCACAGCAAAGCCCTTCAAATTTTGAAGGCAGTTTTTGAAAATGCAGCCTTGAAAAATATTGCTGTATGAAAAATAATTAGGAGAAAAAATGGATAAAGAAAAAAGAGACAAAAAATTTAGCTTGTGTTGGATCGACAAAGAAAGCGGACAGAAATTCCCTGCCGGGATTGCTTTCTATCACGAAGACAAGGGTGACTTTCGATTGAAAGTCGATGCCTTACCAGATGAAAAGCTTGTGTACTTGCGTCCCATAAGGTCTGAAAATAATGAAGTTCAATACCGAGTTGATGTTTTGTTAAAACGAAACGGACAATTTATGAGAGCCGCACCTATCGGCACCGGCTACAGCAACGCACAAACAGGCAATTACATTTTTATGGATCTTGGACCCTTTTCGCGCAGTCTCGCGCTTGATATGGGAGCTTAGTTGGTAACTCGATACCAGCGAGCACTTTTGCTCGCTGGTATGATTGTTTTCGTTGGACTCATGTTGTTTTTACCCGAGATGTCATTTGCTCAATACGGGGGATCAGGCTTTGAATCAAAAGTTGATGGAGTGACCAAGGGTCTCATCAACGTACTTTTGCCAATGATCAGTGTGCTGGGTCTTGTGTACGCAGCTATTTTAGCAGCATCCGGCGACGCTGGAGCAAAAAGCAGAATGGTACTCGTGATCGTTGCGAGTATTGTCGGATTCTTAGCACCCTTGGCAATTCATTGGCTCCAAGGTATTGCAGGAAGTAGTATGTGAATTTAAGAGAATCCACAATTCATAGAAGATTAGATGCAAAAATGAAGGTCGGGGGCATGGAAGCCCCCGACCTTCTCGGGGTTCTAATATTTGCAGCTGTTATGAATTTGATCTTTGGTCGCATGAGCTTTGCCTTTGTGTTCGTGATTATCATTCCGTTACTGCTTTTGGTGGCGCTCTATTTCGGCAAGCGCGGTAAACCAGACGGATACATGCTTCATCTCGCAAAGTTTTACCTGACTCCAGGTTTTTATGCCGCTGGTGAAAAAGCAAAACAAAATGAAATTCAATTATTCAGAAAGATATTAAAATGAGTCATTCGATTAAAGACAGTTTGAAGCTTTGGCATATTGACGGTCAATATTTAGTTTTCAGCGATGGATCTCTCGGTTCTGGCTTTAAACTGACCGGCTACGATATCAGCTGCAAATCTCCTGACGAGATCAATCAGTTTGGCGCAGGCTTTGAGAATTTGCTTGTGACTTTACCTGAGAACTATTCACTTCAGTTTTTTTATAAGTTATCCCCAGATGTGAGTCAGCTGATTGAAAAGCATAGAGAAGTATCAAAAGATTGCATCGATCTTTATCAGCCGATTCGTGACGCCAGAGTGAGCTATCTCTTAAAAAATGAGGCCGATAAGAACTATTTTATTCCAGAGCTGTATTGTTTTGTTAAAAGTCCCACGCATCGACTTCGTAAGAGAAAATTTTTTGAAAAGTCACAAAACTACTCGCAACTGACACGATTTGAGTTTGATAAGCATAAATCGAAATTTGAGCGCGCCTTAAATCAGATCGATTCCGGTCTCAGTGGTCTC
>JAYUEB010000262.1:0-1897 GCA_043739525.1 Bdellovibrionales bacterium | reverse complement strand
CAGCGAGCTGTCTGGCGAAAATATTCGCGTGCGCCTAATTGGTGCAGGCATGATGCCGCACTTTATGCATTTACATGGTCACGACTTTTGGCATGTTTGTCAGGATGGGTCTCCTTTATCTTCACCGGTGAGAATGAATACCATCCCAGTTTTTCCGGGTACGACATCAGATATTATTATTCAGGGGTTCAATCCAGGCTATTGGCACTTTCATGATCATAGCGATCTTGCCACAACAAATAATGGTTTTTCCCCTGGTGGAATGATGACGATGCTGATGTATGAAGACGCCGAGAAGTTTAATGTCAAGGTTCCAGAAATAATTCAGGTGAGCTCGTGAATAACTTTTTCAAAGCATTTTTGTGTTTCTTCTGGTTAAGCTTACTCAATCCAACTTCGGCATTTGCCACCTTAGCTCAGCCCGTACCCATTCCGGAGGATCAAAGTTTTTCGCCGCAAATTGAGGTGGCAGGAGTAGGCATATCCACCTTAGGCGTTGCGAGAACAACTGATCGGCAAAGTGAAGCCGGGATCAACTTTTCTGATTCAGCACTGCTCATCGGCGCTTCTCAAAGACTCTACGATGAGGCCATCGGAAGTTTTGTTTTTGGCGACTTGGCGACTGATTCAGCCAATCAAGGATCAGCAAATAACTCAGCAAACAACACGTCGTATTTTACTCATCAGTCTTTTGTCGACTATCAATCAAAAAGTATAGAGGTTCTGATCGGTCGTACGGATAATAAAACAGCTCACACCGTCGATTTCCCGACTTTACGTGGAGATGACTTGGTCACCTTGACAAATCCAACCGATCCTTTTTCAAATGGCGGTAACACCGAAGAGCATCGTTACGCCAATGTTGCATCTATAAGCTTTAACCAAAATTTTAGTTTTTTCGAAAATTTTCATATTCAGCACCTCATCAACAGCGCTAATCTTGGTTCCGATACAGGAATCAATTCGTTCGGCATCACACTTCAGTATCTGGCCCCTCCAGGACTTGAAAATTTTAGCACGCTCCCTTCTTACGGATTCGGCTATGAATACATTAAACTCAGCGCCAACGCTCCATCTGGACTGAGCCAAATTTATGGAGGCGCTACGATCAATTTGAATAAGAGCGTAACGAATCTCATCGATTTAAGATTTCAAGATATTTTAAGTCTTGGAAGCCAATTGACGAGTTTTCAAAATGTGACCGACAGCTTTCAAGCTGACTCCAATGCCGCAGCACTTGCTCTACGTTACCTCTATAAACCATTCGGAGGCTCTGGCTATCAAGTCGCAGTAACGTCTGCATACAAAAGCTATTTGAAGGTTAGCCAGGCTAACTCATTTGGTTTTGCATTGACCGGAGTTAAGACCCTAGGTCAGGGTTTTGATTTAATCGGCCAATTCCAAGGGCAATCGCGAAGTTCAAGCTTGGCGGCCTATCAATCTCCTGGGGTCGGTTTCGAAAACACGATTGAAGTTGGATTGGCTTTTAATTTTGATGCGCTCTTCAATAAGCACATTAATTCACGCCGGAGTCTTTTGAATCAAGAACATCAATATGTTCCCAATTAAATTGGAAGGAATATCTATGCGAAATATGTTTGTGAGCTTATTCAGTTTTTTATTTCTAAACTTAGCGCAGGCGGGAACCGAAGGAATGCCATCTATGCCGAAACTCGAACCAAAAAGAGTATCGACAGTTCAAGGGAACGAAGATTTCGAATCGCAAAAAGGTTTTGGCGATCAGGCACCAATGGTTCGAATGATGAACCTTATGATGGTTGAAGGCTCGGGCATGGAAGGTATGTCAATGGACATGTCTACGAAAACGGCGGTTGCTCAAAATGAGACTAAAGATCATCAAGGACAAGACAAAGCTAGTCCCCAACGAGAAAAACAG
>JAYUEB010000261.1:0-5792 GCA_043739525.1 Bdellovibrionales bacterium | reverse complement strand
GGCTTGAATATTCCGACGGGTATTCCACTTGTGTATGAGCTTGATCGTGATTTGAGGCCAACTAAAAATTATTATTTGGGTGATGCGGCTGAAGTCGCAAAGGCTGCCGAGGTGGTTAAGCACCAGGGCAGTAAGAAGTAAGCACAATTCAGGCAATCGGGCAGACTGATATCGGATATCAGAAACTACTGCCGGCGACGGGAACTGAAAAACTGTAGACCGCTGGCGGCTGCCTGCCACCGAGTCTACCAAGGCAATTCTTTGCCCAGATAATTTAAAAATTTGCCTGAAGCTTTTGTCGAAGTCATAACTTTGATGATGCCACTGGCGGATTCTTGTGGAGAGACCAGGGCATTCTTTCCGCCCATTTCGGTTTGTACCCAGCCCGGATGAATCATTAAAACGCGAAGCCATTTTTCTTCAATAGAAAGAGTCTTTGAAAACATATTAAGGGCCGCTTTAGAAATACGGTAAGACATCGCACTCCCGCTCGAATTATCTGCGATCGAACCCATCATACTTGTGATATTGACCAGTTGAGGGCTGTTTGATTTTTTCAAAAGTTTCAAAGTCGCGCGGGTCACATGAATCGGGCCAAAGAGATTTGCCTGCAAAGTCGAATGCAGATCCACCATATTGATGTTTTCAATGGTCGCGTCGCGATCTAAAAGAACGCCTGCACAATTCACCACGACATCGAGGTGCGGAACTTTAATGGCAGCGATCGCCTTGTTAATGCTTTTTTCAAAGGTGACATCCATCGCAAGTATTTGGCAACGTTCGCCATACTCTTGTGAGAGGATTTCAAGCTCTTTTGCTTTTTCTGGATGGCGGACACATGCGACGATCGAATGACCCAGCGTGAGTAGCTGAGAAGTTAAATCGAACCCAATTCCACGACCGGCACCAGTGATGAGGTAATTCATACCGATACTTTTGCAAAGAAATAAAAAATATGCAAACATGGACTCATGCCAAAGAAGAAGTCGATCAAAGCTCCTAAAATTCGTCCCCGTCGAAACCGCGCGAGTGAAAGTATTCGCAAGCTTGTGCGCGAGAATTACTTAGTTGCGGGTGACCTGATTTATCCGGTCTTTGTGATGGAGGGTAAAAAGCAGAAAAAAGCCATCTCTTCGATGCCTGGACAGTTTCGTCTGTCGATCGATTTGGTTGTCGCGGAAGCCCAAAAAGCACATAAATTGGGGGTGGCTGCAATCGCACTTTTTCCAGTTATAGAAGACTCGAAAAAGGATAAAATGGCTAAAGAGAGTCTCAATCCCAACGGACTTCTTCAAAGATGCGTTAAAGAACTTAAGAAAAACTTACCCGATCTTACAATTATTACAGATGTCGCGATGGACCCTTATTCCAGCGATGGACATGACGGACTCCTAAAAGACGGGGAAATTCTGAATGATGAGAGCCTTGAAATTTTATGTGAAATGGCAGTGGCTCAGGCAAAAGCTGGCGCAGATATTGTAGCTCCCAGCGATATGATGGATGGGAGAGTCGGTGCGATTCGACGTGCTCTTGATGAGAATTCTTTTCAAAAGGTAGGAATTCTCTCATATGCGGTTAAGTACGCTTCAGCTTTTTATGGACCCTTTCGTGAGGCGCTCGATTCGGCCCCGAAATCAGGGGATAAAAAGACCTATCAGATGGATCCAGCTAACTTAAGAGAGGCTTTGAGAGAAGTTCAGTTAGATGTGAAAGAGGGAGCGGACATCGTGATGGTAAAACCCGCTTTACCCTATCTAGATGTCATTTCAAAAGTGCGCGCAGCGGTGAATCTTCCTGTTGCTGCATATCAAGTCAGTGGCGAATACTCGATGATTCAAGCAGCTGCTGAAAAGAATTGGATCGATGGCGACAAAGTCATGATGGAATCTCTTGTTTCCATTAAGCGAGCAGGAGCAAATATGATTCTCACCTACTTCGCAATTCGAGCTGCAGAACTTTTACAAAAAACATAAAAATCTTGTGCTTCGCGACAATCGAAGGTAAACAAGCCCCTCTGCTTCGGGGGAATCCCAAATAAAATCATCTGATCATTTACCTTTCTGTGGTATACAGGTGAAGCGTATGGAGGAATACTAAAGTGCTCAACACCAATGAAATTGAAAATGTAGCTGACAAACAAATTCTTAAATCTGAAACTAGTCTCAAAAATCCAAATTTGACTCCAGAAGAAGTTTTAGCAGAAGCCGATTTGCTTGTGACCGAAATTCTTGAAGCAGCTCCAGAAGCACTCCAAGAAGCGATCCAAGAGACCTTGCAAGAAACACCTGACACGGGTGCGGATGCGTATTCTGATTTCGACGTCGATTCAATCGACAATATTTTAGAGCTGAAAGCCGACCAATTCCCAAGATTTACTTTGGCAAAAAACAAAGCCCGCTTTTTGCGTATGGTAAGTGATTACCGTAGCAAACAAGAGTGGCTCGATGTTGCTCCACTTAGTGGCGTAACAAAATTGTTTAAACAACAGACTAAAGAGCTTGTTGGAATTCGCGCAAAGAAACTCGACTACGAAATGGAAATCGAAATGGGAACATTAACTCCCGTTCAAATTTCTCATCGTCGTGACGAACTCAAAATGTGCAAAGTTCAGGAGAAAATGGCTGTGAGCCTGATCTCTAAAATGCAGGTTAAAATCCGCTCGGGTCGAAGATAAAAAACTCAGGCAGCCGCGGCCGTAGCCGTCTGCCAGTCTCTGTGTCAGGTATCAGGTATTAGATATCAGGTATCAGCCTGCCTGACCCTGAACTCTGAAAATTTTAATAAATCGGACATCATTTCTACTTTCAGGTTTCAGGGACAGGCAAACTGATACCTGATACCAGAAACTGCGACAGGCAAACTGCCAACAGGGGACCGCTGCCAGATCGATTTTTATCTCTCATATCGTAGAGACCTGTCTTTCCAAAAATTATCAATTTGAATATTTCTTTGCCCGATTCACTAGTGTCTCGGAGCACTTATCAAATCTGGACCTACATTTAGGAAAAAAATGCCTCATATTCTCAAAATAGTCCGCCGATAGGTTCAGTGTGAGTCACAAACAGCAAGAGATGTTCTTTTGTGATTCAAATTAATCTAACGGAGGTCTTATCATGGTACGTTCTACTCTCATTATAGTCTGTGACGATCAGGCAACGGTTCAAAAAGCCGAACAGTTTGGTCTAGCAAATGGTTTTACTTGTCAGGTCATGACGACTCATGAATGGGAAGCAAAACAAGCAACAACTGAAATGCCAGCTCTCGTTTCGGGCGGTACATTTGGTGGGGGCTCTGAAAGCGCAAAAGTATTGCCTTTTCCAGGAGTGAATTTTTCAGGTGGCGGAACAGATCCTAAAAAATCAGTTTCAACTATCAACCAACTTGAAAACGTTGCGATTGAAAATGCGATTTCTGCTTACAAAGGAAATCTGACTGAAGCTGCTAAAGCTTTGGGTATCGGACGCGCGACATTGTATCGTAAAGTAAAACAATACAATATCGATCCAGCTGCAGTTCGCACTTCGGCTCGTAAGAAAAAAGCCGCTTAATACGAAAGCTTTTTAATTCAAAATTTCTAAAAGCCTTAGACTTCAGGTCTGAGGCTTTTTTTTGTGAGTGAATCATGTCGCCAGCTAAGATCTATTTTTCAATCATAGGATTCGCCTCGATCGTTGCCTTTAGCTTTTATTCGAGTCTTGAATATCAATATCAACCTGCGATTGAAGAGACATGTCTCATCGTTCTTGAAAACTATTTCGACTTAAGTGCTACCGATCAATTTCGTCGTGCTTGTGAAAAAGCGAAGACAGACTTTCCAAAATTTCTAAGTGCGCACAAGACAGTTGTTCTTATAAATGATCTTCTCTCCTATATAAAAACTTCACATTTAAGTTTATTTGAGCCAGTAGAAAATCAAAAAATATGGCTTCACGAATCGATCGACAATGGAATTCGCGCTCGTAATGTCAGTGGCTTTGTCATTATCTCTGAAGTCTTGCCTCAAAGTCCGGCTGAAAAGTCCGGGTTTAAATTAGGGGATCAAATTCTTTCTGTCGATCAACAAGAAATCCATGAGGCATTTGAGGTCAGTGGACGCTCTGGTCGATTTGCGATTGTTCGCAATGAACATACTCAAGAAATCAATCTAGTGGCTGAAAAGTATGACGAAGATGAATCGCTTTTAGTTAAGCCTCTTAATAGTGGTTTTGCTATCTTAAGGGTGAAGAGTTTTTTAAGTCAGTTTTATGAGAGCGAAAAATTAGATTCTATTGCCCAGGAACTTAAAAACTATCCCAACGTGATGATCGACCTTCGTGGAAATATTGGTGGCAGTTTTCCTGCTATGATGAGGCTCTTGTCGACATTTTCATGTGAGCCAAATCTTGTCGGAACACTTTTGATTTCTGAGAAACACGATCAGACAGAAACTAATTTGAAGGATGATCTCGATGTTGAGAGCCAACTCTCTCAAATTCACGATGTTCAAAGACTTCATCTGAAATCTCATCGACCGAAGCTTTGTCTTTCGAGCCAATTGTGGATTTTAATTGATCATCAGACGGCCTCAGTTTCAGAGATATTTGCAGACTATCTGCAACAGACAAAGCGTGCAAAGGTCGTGGGGCAGCTTTCCGCTGGCGAAGTCGTAATGGCTCAGTGGTTTTCAATCACCAGTCTTGGTTCGGGATTTAGCCTCTCCGTTCCTATTGCCGGATACGAAAATTTTAAGAATAAAAAGTTAGAAGAAGTGGGCGTTCGCCCCAATGTTTTTTTGGAATATGATCTTGAGCGCGAGCTTAAGGGCGTTGATTCATGGATTGACGAAATTCTCAAAATGAGACATAAGCACTAGAAGACTCTGGTTATCTCGCCATTAGATGCATCACCTTGGATCACGTTCGTGATTGATATAATTGTGTTGGAGCGGCATACAAACGTAAAGAATGTGTGCGATCTGGCTCAGTTTCAAGCTCGGAGCCTGGACTTAACCCGGCATAAAGCTTGTATTGTCATAGTAGTGCGGAGGCGAAGTTATGAAAAATTCAGAATACAATAGAGAGCGTACTCGTATGAAACAACCTAAGAATTCCCAGAAGAAGGCGGTTTCAACGCAAAAGAAAATTGCCATGGCAACAGCCATTCTCTCTATTTTAGTTGTGATCTCCGTTTTTAACCGCAACGCATTCCAGACTAATGGCCATATTGATTTCTCATCGTTGGCTCCAGGTCATGAGAGACAAATTGCCAGCGTTCCACTCGGAACGACGAATTCAGAGGACAGCCTTGCAAAAGAATTATCTCTTAAGCCGTTAGATTCGAAAGCAAGATGGGGTCAAAACCCTTCTCAAATTGAACAGCTCACCTTTGGTCTACTTGAGGGAAAATACTCAGTAAGACTTAAGGATGGAAAATTAAATGGCTTTGAACTTACAGATCTCACAGCACAACCTAAAACAGTCAGAAACCTAGAGAAATTCATATCTGAAAATAAAGAAATATTACCAGTAAACTTCGAAACTATCTCGGCCGTGCAAAGTTCAAAAAACGAGTCAGAAAGCGTTCAGAAGTTTACATTACTAAGTTCTGCAAGCAGACGTTTGGCTGAAGTCGAGTTTCATCTTGATAATTTGGGCCGATTGCTTTCAATGAAAATTAATAAAAATATGTAAGTGCCAAAAGGCTTTCGGGCCCTAGTTATTTTGCCGATGAGTCTTCATGGTTATAGAAGACTTATTTTCGGCGCAGACAAACTCAAAAGCAAAAAAATTAAAGGCAGATTTGGCGCTGAGCCA
>JAYUEB010000260.1:0-1904 GCA_043739525.1 Bdellovibrionales bacterium | reverse complement strand
CTTAAATTTTTCGCAAAAAATGCTCGAATAATTTAGGACAAAATACTTTCGGCCGAAAAATTTAGATGACGCGACTCTGATGAAATATCCGGGTTAGGTGAAGCGGCCGAGGCCTTGGCGATGTCTGGTTTGATTTCACAAGCAGCTTTAGATGCGATTGCCGTAAATGATATTGAGGCATTTCAGGATGCCGTATTAAGTACTGTCCACAGTATCGGAATGACTGCAGCGCAGGCAACCGCCCTTAGCAATGCGGCGATTGCCGTAGGTAATGCCGTGAATGCATTGTCGGCGGCGCTGGCCGCGCAAGGGATAAGCGTAGATACTATGAACGCGGTTTTGGCAGCTATCAATGAACAAGAACATTCTGAGCCTGATTTTGACCCCACTTTTGTAGGTCTATTAAACGAAGCGATAGGCTCGGAATTGGGACTTAGTGCAGATGCAATTGTTAAAAATATTCCTCCGTACTCTCTTTTTAGCCCGACAATTAATGTTGCCTCAAACCCTAGTGGAAAATCTTGTAGATTCCAATCGGAAGATGGCGCGAGTTACATCGTAGCTCCAGGGAAAAGCAGGAAAGCTTTCGCCTCTGACTGGGCACAACACTCCTGCCGATCGCAGCTGAGAGTCTGTAATGGCTCCACTGGTCAGCTGTCTGGTAGCTATATGTTTGCACAATGTTATACTGGGATTCCAAGATAGCGGGTAGGTGACGATGTCTAAACAAAAAAAAGACATCGCAAAGAGACGCGGAGAATTTATTCTTGCTCAGTGGTTCTCCAGCGGCTCGGATTTACTAAGTCGTGATCAGCTTTCACATTATGTGTGTACCAAATGCGATTAACATTTGATGATCCCCCTCTGAGCCTCGGTTTTTCGGGGCCCTTTGGCAATAAAATATCTGTTTCGAAAAAAAGCTTCGACATCAGTTTTTTTGGCCAAATTCTTAAAGTCGACAAATTCTAAGATCGGTCCTTAGCATCGATTGCCTTTTGGTAATAATTGTCTAAGCTTTCTGTTCAAAATAGTTGATAACTAGATAAATATTTAGGTGTATGCTCACAATCTAAAAAAGCAAAATATGAAACGCATTGTTGATTTGATGGCTTTCACATATGCCGTGTTCATCTTGCGCAGATTCCTTCGAATAGTTTTTATTTTTGATCCAGTTTAGAAATTGCTACTACCAAAGTTTCGCGGCGCAAGGGCTCACGGCATTTGCTACATTGAGGGAGGACACAATATGAAGTTATTGACTATTGTTTTGCTAAACTTGATCGGCACATCAGTATTTACTCAAATTTATTCAGTCTGCTGGGCAACCTTTGCGTGCGCTGTTTTGAACTTTTTTCGAGCTCAAGTTTTCATCGAAAAAATATTTTTTTGCTCCAAATAAAAAACATTTCAATTTTTTAGAGTCCAGCAGTCAGATTTTTTTTAATGAGTGCCCTTGTTGAGCGGCCTCAAAGAGGCCTAAGAAACAAAGAGACCATGAAAACCCAATGGCAAATAGCGCCCGAGCCAAACTCTTGCCTCTATTTCAAGGCTGACAGCTTTTCGAATATCTAAAAAGCTTTCGTCTCGCCTAGAATCGTAGCCAAGATGTAAAATCCATCCTTCCTCTTCATTTGATGTCTGGGGGTGAGGAACGTAAACCGCTTCTCCAAATGATTGTCCTGCGTCAGCATGGATTCGCTCGATTACTTTAGGCTCGCTCGCGTCCCAACAGGAAAGCGTGGTAAAGCTGAGGGGATCTGAGGTGTCCGACTCTGACTCAAGAGCATAGAAGTACTTCAGTTTCTGGCCGAGTTTTCGACTATCGATACATGGAAACTCAGTGCCTCTTCCGTCACTCATAAGCTTGCGACTCGTGATCTTTCTTTCTAAAAGACTGATCTCAA
>JAYUEB010000259.1:0-1907 GCA_043739525.1 Bdellovibrionales bacterium | reverse complement strand
CTCCGCCAGGTGCTCCAGTAAGGATAAAAAAATTGGGCTGCCTAAAAGTTGTCATGAGTTTGATGCTATTATGGAGATTCGTTGCGGTCATCAAGGGTCTGACGCCTAACCTCATTTTAAAAGAGCGCCGCTATAAAAGGTTTAAGGTTTTGGCGAAATGACAGAGCCTTGTAAAGGCTCTGTGACCTACCAGCGCTTTAATATACAGCTGGCAAGGTTCAAAAATTGAGTCTTTTAATGAGCTGATTTTGGTGCGCAAATTTCTTACTAATTTTGTCTACCTTGCGGGTAATTTAGTTGATGCCGGATTCGACACTATCAAGAAGATATGGATGACTGGCACTTTTAACCGAGTGCTGATTAACTCATGTGAAGCACAATGCGAATTGTAGTTTCACAAATAAAGGAGCCAATCATCCATGGAATCAAAAATACTGTTTATCGGCCTCGATGTCGACGATAAAAATTATCACGGCTATGCAATTTTTGAAAAAGAAGAACAGGGTACAGCTTTTAAAACAAAAGCAACGCCGACGGCCTTATTTAAGGTCCTAGAGAAATTTAAAAGTCCAACCACGACAATTCAGATTTGCTATGAATCGACATATTGTGGTTTTCATCTTTGTCGTGAGATACAGAATGCCGGTTATGAATGTACTGTTATTGCGTCCAGCCTCATACCCGAAGTGAGTGGGCCCAAAGTAAAGACGGATCGCCTTGATGCGCAAAAGTTAGCTCGATACTTCAGCAAAAGTCTTCTCACAGCAGTACACATGCCAGACGCAGAAGATGAGCGAAATAGAATGCTCATTCGCTCACGAGGATTTTTGAAGAAACAACATATTGAAATAAAGCGACACATTATTGCAATCTGCAAGCAGCTTGGTTGGGTTTATCGAGAAGAACATGGCGCAAGTGCCGCGTACTGGACAGATACCCATCTTGCTTGGCTAAAGAGACAATTTAAAGAAACTGATCCCATCATTCGTAAGAATTTTGAGATATTAATTTCACAACTGGATTCTCTAGAAAAACGAATTGAAGAGTATGCAGAACAAATCCGAAAGCTCTCGGAGCTCCCTCGTTATGAGGAAAAGGTTAAGTCGCTCATCTGCTATCGAGGCATCGACATTTTATCGGCGATGGTCTTTGTTACTGAACTTGGCGATATTAAACGATTCTCTCATCCGAAGAAATTAACTTCATATGTGGGACTCGATATTATTGAGTATAGTTCAGGAGGAGTTGCCAAGCGATATTCAACGACAAAGATGGGAAATAAGCATGTGCGACGAATCCTAACCGAGTCAGTTCAGTCGGCAATTCGTCCAGTGATGCTCAGCAAAGAGCTAAAGAAGCGCAGAGTTGGTGTTGATCTCAAATATACAGATGTTGCCGACAGATGCATGACGAGACTTCACAAGAAAGCTACTGCTCTTTTGTTTCGAGGCAAGCCGATGAATAAAATAAAGTCAGCTTGTGCTCGAGAAATGCTTGGGTTTATTTGGGAGTCTTTGAATTTAGTGAATTAGAAAATATTATTTTGTGAGATGAGGTTGATCGAACTTGCCGTTGGAGAATTAAGGTTGGGATGGCAGCCCACTGATAACACATGGTGTATCCAGTCACCGTAACAAGATTGTGGAAAGGCCTTTCGTCGGATCTCCCTTAATGCGTTAACCAGCACGCGGATATGAGGTTGATGGATCTCGAAGGACTCTTCAAAATAAAAGCTCGATTATCCGGGCCTCATCTCACATTTACTTGACACGCCAGTCATCCATAGGAGTGTTTTTGGACAATGTGGGGCCTTCATTTGTTTAGCTTACTCACCTCGTCGGCAGAACTTCAACGAGACGTTCAAAACTTCTTCTTGGAGTTCGACGTCGTGAACTCTGATCAAGGAC
>JAYUEB010000258.1:0-5813 GCA_043739525.1 Bdellovibrionales bacterium | reverse complement strand
TCGTTGCGATGGCAGCTACTCTTTTACAAATTAAATCTCGTATGCTTTTGCCGAATTATAATGAAGATGGCGAAGTGACGGAGACCGAGGATCCAAGAAAAGAATTGGTCCAAATGCTGCTTGAATATCAAAAGTTTCAAGCTGCGGGCAAAAATTTACTGAAACGTTATTTGTTAGGACGAGATGTTTTTGGTCGAGGCGCAACTTATCGCGCGGAAGATCAGACGGGTGCCGTCGTTATTGAAGCTGATAACGCTCTCTTTGCCTTAATCGGTGCTTATCGCCGTTCGATTAAAAAGATGAAAAATGCGGTTCATCAGGTCAAAGCTAAAACGCTTTCGATCGCCAGCCGTATTATGCAGATTAAAGATCGATTGATTGTCGGACGTCGAGTCTTGCTTGCCGATATCGTGGCCGGGGATACTTCGAACGCCGGTCCAAAAGAATTTCGCACTCAGCTCCTGATTACCTTTTTGTCGATTTTAGAATTAGGTCGTCTCGGATTTGTATCGCTTTTTCAAAATGAAGTTTTTGCAGACATTCACATCGAAGCTAAAACTGAAATTGCAAGTGCGGGTCTCCAGCGTGTTCAAGAGTTTGATGCCAATGAAAACGCAGGACTCAGCGATAAGCTTTTCCAAAAGCCTGAAAAGCTTTTTGTGGATATGACAACGGATGAGACTCCTCCTTTGGAGGCAGCTCCTGAGCAAACGACCTTCACGATGCTTGATGAACCTCTCTTGATAGAAGAAGAAGTCTTTGACGAGAGTTTTGAATCTGCAACCGATGAAGAGATTTTAAATGCCGAAATCGAACTCGATCTGCAACAAGATATGAATCTAGAAGTGGCCGTTCAAGAGCCAATGCCAATTCCTGAGCCAGAACCAAGCTCGGAGCCGGGCACAGAGCAAAATATTTGAGGAGTATGTAGCGATGAACGAAAAAGAAATTCCAGAAGACGAAATTCTAGAGCCAGCTGCTGAGACTCAGTCTGAAACAGAAGAGAAATCTCAAGAAGACCTAGACAAGCTTGATGGAATTAAATGGCAATTTAAAGATGAATTTAACTTCATTGAAGATGAAGTGATCGCGACAACTGATCCTGAAATGATGGCGACAGAGGAAGTGATAGTTGAGGGTGCAAGTCTTCCTGATGAGACAGCTGCCCAAGAAGCGGCTACCGAGGTTCCTCCATCTGAAAATGATTTGCCTTATGAGTTTGTTGATACTGAGAGATTTTATTCGATTCTTGAGAGCTTATTGTTTTCTTATGATAAGCCAGTTTCAATTAGTCTCATGCGAGAAGCTTTTCGTGGCACAAATATCAAATCAAAAGATATCACAAAAGCACTCGATGTTTTGGCTTCGCGATTTGCTGCAAGCGAACGCGGTGTGATGCTCGAGGAAATTGCTGGCGGATTTCAACTTCGAACAAAGCCTGACAATGCTCAGTTTTTGCTTCGAATGACAAAAGAGCGTCCGTTTAAATTGACAGGTCCTTCACTGGAAACACTTTCGATCGTGGCATACAAACAGCCCATCGTAAAATCAGAGATAGATCAAATTCGTGGAGTTGAAAGTGGCCATTTACTCCGCGCTTTAATGGATCGCGGTCTTGTGAGCTTTCAAGGCAAAAGTGAGCTTCCTGGCAAGCCAATGCAATATGGAACCACTCGTAAATTTCTTGAGATTTTTGGCCTCAGAAGTTTAAAAGAACTTCCAAGTTTGACTGAAATTGATCAGCTGATTCCTGAAGGGATTGGCGATGTCGAAGATGAAAAGCAAAATTTATCAGACTTAACTGAAGAGATGTCGACTCAATTGACAAATTCTTATTCAGAGGGTGAGTCTGAGCTGATTCAAATTACAGATCAACTTTCAGAGATTCATACTTCAAGCGAATTTTTCGAAAACGAAAAGAAACGTGAAAAAGAGAAGCGTGAACGCGAACGCGCCGAAGACATCGCGGAAGCCCTCATGCTCGGAACTCCCGTTGAGGACAAAGATATTTCCTGGCTCAAACGTTACGAGCAAAAACAAGCTGAGCTCGTAGCGCTTGCTGAAGAAAAGGCGCAAGCTGAATTAGCAGGAGAAACTCCTCCTACCTTAGAAGCCGTGGGCAATGCTGAGGAAGAAACAATTGTTGAAGAGATTCTTGAAGAAGAATTCGTCGACTTAAATGAGCCAGATGCCGGTGATGATCTCGCCGAAGTTTAGGCGATCATAAAAAAAGGACCAGTATCATTTACTGGTTCTTCAGATATCTTTAGAATTTTGGTTTAAATTCAAAACATTTAATTGAGCAGAGCCGCTTCTTGAACTTGATTTGCAAGCTGAGAAATAATTTTCTCAGCACAATTAATCCCGTCACAAGCAGCGCTCGTAATTCCACCAGCATAACCAGCGCCTTCGCCACAAGGATATAAACCTTTGTGAGTCACAGACTCTAAGGTGATTGCATCACGTGTGACTCGCACAGGGCATGAGGTGCGTGTTTCGACTCCATGAAACTGAGCGTCTTTGTGAATGAAGCCGCGCATTTGTTGGTTAAAGACTTCAAGGCTCTCGCTTAGTTTTTCACGAATCCAATTCGGCAAGAGGCGATGAAGTTCAGTGGCGATAACTCCTGATGGCGAAGAAGACTTAAGAGATTCGCCTTGTTTCATCTTAAGAAAGTCTGAGACTTTTTGAACTGGAATCTCTTTTGTGCCGCCAGCCTGAATGACTTGTTGGTAAGCGCCTGTTTCAAGTTGCGATCGTAACTTCATACCGCCGTAGGTATCAGAGCCAAATTGTTTTGAATCAATACTGACGACAACTGCTGAGTTCGCAAAACCTGAATTGCGATGGTAATTGCTCATACCGTTGACGACAATCGATCCCGCTTCTGTTCCGCTTGAAAGAACGTATCCGCCTGGACACATACAGAAACTATACACTCCGATGCCACTTGCGTTGTCGTGGTTAGCGAGTTTGTAGTTGGCGGCGCCCAGTGAAGGATGGCCGGCAAAATCTTTGAACTGCATTTTATCTATAGCTGCTTGGGGATGTTCGATGCGAAGACCGAGAGCATAGCTTTTTGCTTCGATAAAGACTTGAGATTTTTCTAGAAATTGAAAGACATCTTGCGCGGAATGTCCCGTTGCCAAAATCACGTGCTGAGAAAAAAACTTTTCGCCTTTTTCTGTTTCGACTCCGAGAACCTGATTGTTCGCCTCAGTGAGGAGGGCGCTGACGCAAGTGTCGAAGCGAATCGTGCAGCCGTTCGCTTTCAAGTACTCACGCAATTTCGGAATCACGCGACGAATTCGATCTGAGCCTACGTGAGGATTTGCGAGATATTTAATTTCTTCAGGTGCACCAAACTCAACAAGTTTGTGCATGACGTACGGAATGTGAGGAGACTTAATTCGTGTGATCAGTTTGCCATCTGAATAAAGACCTGCGCCGCCTTCTCCAAAGCAGACATTGTTGTGTGGATCCAACTGGCCATACCGCCAAAATTTATTAATGGCTCCGATACGCTTTTCGCTTTGTGAGCCGCGTTCAAGCAAGACACACTTAACTCCGCGTTCAACAAATCTCAAGGCTGCAAAGAGACCAGCGGGGCCACTTCCGATAATAATAGGGATTTCTTCACGACTTGAAATCACGTTTTCTAATTTAAACTCTTGGTTCGGAATTTTTTCAGAGGCACCAAAGACTTCGACTGCGTAAACCCAGTGAGGAATTTTTCGCGCATCGACAGATTTTCTTAAAATGCGATAATCCTGAAAATCAGGTGAAAGAAGTGCTAGTTTTTCTTTTAAGTCGTCATTGAGACCGACTTTAATTTGTTCGAAAATTTGGCTCATACAGTTGGGTATTCTCCCAAAAAAGTTGGCTCAATTTACGCTATAATCCTTGCTTACACAATGGGCAGGATAAGAATTTCTGAAGGCTTGCAAATTTTGCCTGTCTAAGTAAATGACTCGTGCTAGGCTTGTGCTCGCTATGAATGATTTACTCTTAAAGCTTCTTATGCCCGTTATCCCTAAAGGTGATCTCAGTCACTGGGTGGGTAAATTTGCACATCGTGAGTGGCCAGAACCCGTCAATCAGATTGTCATTCAGAAATTTGCCGAATTTTACAAAATCAATCTCGACGAGGCCGAAAAAGAGATCTCACAATATTCAAGCCTCGGAGAATTCTTCACCAGACGTTTAAAGCCCGGCCTGCGACCTATCGGAAAAGGCATCCTGCATCCCTGCGATGCAGTCATTAATAGTGCTGGACCAATCGAATCACAGAGACTCATCCAGGCTAAAAATAAAACCTACAGTTGCGCTGAGCTCTTGAGAAACACTGGCCTTGCGAATGAATTCGAGGGTGGAACTTTCATCACCTATTATCTCTGTCCAACCGATTACCATCGCGTTCACAGTTCAGTAGATGGCAAGATTTTTTGGAGCTGTCATGTACCTGGCGAGTTCTGGCCAGTGAACAATTGGAGCGTTCAAAATGTTCCGAATCTTTTTGCTGAGAACGAAAGAGTTGTGACGGCAATTGATACTCCTACCTATGGCAAGGTTGGGCTCGTGATGGTTGCTGCAACTAATGTCGGTAATATGGAGATGTTCTACGACGAAAGCATCTGCACAAACCGCAGGACTCCTGAAGAGCACGTTAGAGAGCGCACCTACGAGCCAGCTAAGCCGATAGACCGAGGAGCTGAGCTAGGGATGTTTAAGATGGGATCAACTGTGATTGCACTCTATGGCCCAGGCCATATTAAGGACCACGGGATTCACCTCATCGGTAAATCAACTCGTGTGAACGAACAAGTTTAATTTTAAGTTTAATCCTGGTAGCGGCCTGAATCTGTCCGCTGACTTGCTGTTAGACGACCTTGTTTTTTATTTCTAAAGGCTACTTTTTTCTTAGGTAATTTTTGAATTTTACAGCTAGCGACACCGCGTTTGCCTTTTTTTCCTTGAGAGGCACTTGTCCGACATGAATTCTTTTTCGCAGCTAAATTTTTTGACTTCTTATATTGAGCGAGCAGCTTTTTATTTTTTGAAGTTTTAGTCTGTTTTTGAGCAACGATTTTTTTGGTTTTAGCGGCCGGATGCTTTTGATAATAAGTATTGCGCCATTCATTGAGGTGACCTCTGTCTTGAGTATTTGCTGGCTGCTGAACTTTCTCGATTGGAAGCGAAATGCTGGTCTTTTTATTGCCTGAAAAATAACTCTCAGGAAAGTCGGGTAGTGCTTCGTATTTGTCAGAACCCGTATGATGAGATTCTTCAAACATCTGAGTTTCTTTTTCTACAGCTGCAGTAGGCGCCGGATGACTCATGATTTGATCAAAAGCTTTGTCTGGCACTGTTTCTTGAGTCGCCTGAGGTGCTTCCATTTCAGTGGCTTGATCTGAAGCTTCAGGAATATTGATATCGTCCGCGTGAACGTATCCACCTACAACAAACATCAAAATGACTAAACTTAATTTCCCCATATTTCCCCTCAAATCTACCAATAGTATAGCAATGAAAACTCGAAACCACCCGCATAAAACTGAAAAATATCATGAAAATCAAATACTTATGTGTATGGCTATTTGACGACTGTCTAGGAGTTCGACTCTGATTTTGGCCTAAGGCTCTACAGGCAACTTTGAGCTTGGAGTGTCTCAAAATAGTATTGTATCTGAGTTGCCTTTTCCAGAAGTCTCTTGTTAGCCCGGATATTTCATGAGAGTTAAAAAGATAGCTGGCCTTTTTTAAAATTAAACCCAGATTGTAATTAGTTACACAACAAGATGGGGAAAAGGCAG
>JAYUEB010000257.1:0-5813 GCA_043739525.1 Bdellovibrionales bacterium | reverse complement strand
TTTCCTTTTTTATGCCTAGCAATGCTAAATGTCAGGAGGTGCCTTTAAAAAAACGGAATGTGAAACGAATCCGACTTAAGCTTGCAAACGCTTTGTTTATCTTGAGAATCCGTCTGACATATAATTTTTTGAAATGACAAATTACTATTCCCAAGATTCACGCTATCGAGAACGTCGGCCATCGTGTATCCTACTGTATCATTTGGCTTTTTATACTTTGACATGATCCTAAGAATATCTCGCACAAGCCTGATGCTCTTTGCTTTCTGAACTTTTGAGCCACCGTCTTCTAAACCCTGATAAGTTCTCTCCAGGCCCGTTTGGCAAAACGCACTCGTTTGAAAATTGGTATCACCGGCACAGGCAAGTCCCGCCGCTAAAGTCGTAGTCAATGGCCCATTCACTTCAGCCCTGATACCAAAACGGGTGAGAGCTTCGGACATTTGTCTCGCATTCTCTCCCGAAATAAACATGTCCGAATCAATACCATCATCGACGATTTTCGGAGTTGGAGCTGCAAAGGCCGCGGAGCATATCAAAAGACATAAAATTACTTTTTTCATTTGGGTTCCGTCAAAAAAAAAGGGCCAGAAAAATCTGACCCTTCGTGTTGCTAAAAGTAACGAGGTACTTCCTAGAGTTTTGCCTCAGACTTCGCGTGAGAAGAATACTTTTCGAATTCGCCATACTCATGAAGTTTGTTGTACAAAGTCTTAATCGTAATTCCGAGTGCGTTGGCAGCTTGAGTTTTGTTTCCATCAAAGTGATTCAAAGCTTTGATGATGAAACTGCGCTCGAGATTATAGAGAGTGATTGTTGGATCATAATCATCGCTCATGATTTTGCTCTCAGGATTAATCACGTTCTCTGGAAGATCGCCAGTCATGATCGTGTGACCATCAGCCAAAATTTGAAGACGTTCGCAAACGTTTTGGAGTTCACGAATATTTCCTGGCCAGTCATAACGAACCAAAAACTTCATTGCGTCTTCGCTCATCACTCTGCCACGGTTCAAGATTCTGTGGTTACCGCGAGAAAGAAAATAATCAACAAGCATTGGGATGTCTTCTTTACGACGACGTAATGGCGGAGCAAGAAGAGTGATCGTGTTAATACGGTAGTAAAGATCTTCTCTGAACACACCTTTAGTTACATCTACATCGAGTTCGCGATTTGTTGCAGAGATCAATCGGATATCAACTTTGATTGGATCTTTGCCACCAACACGTATAATTTCGCCCTCTTGAATAAAGCGCAAAAGTTTAGCTTGGATACCAGGAGTGAGTTCTCCGATTTCATCTAGGAACAGAGTTCCGCCACTTGCTGCTTCAGCAAGACCGATTTTGCGAGTGTAAGCGCCAGTGAAAGCACCTTTCTCGTGACCAAATAATTCGCTCTCTAATAATGTCTCTCTTAAAGCACCGCAGTTAATCGCAACGAATGGTCTGCCTGCTCTTTGGCTACGTTCATGGATAGCGCGAGCAACAAGTTCCTTACCTGTTCCGCTCTCACCTAAGATCAAGATCGTTGCACCCGATGGAGCGACGCGATCAACCATCTTCATGAGGTTTTTCATGATCTCTGATTTATAAACAATCGACTTTGGCTCAAGAAGTGGGTTTCGGGCTCCACTATCTCCTGAAATCTGAGCCATGCTTGCTGGAGTTGGCAAAATTGGAGTATTTTCAGTTTGTGACATATACGTACCGCCTTTATGTGTTGAAAAGAAACTTAGGCAAGGCCTTATGGCTAGACTCCGTGGGATCCTTGTTGGCTTCCCGCCCTGACTCTTCTGTAGCTGTCTACAAATTAGGCAAGTGTCTAAAAATAATGCTATGCGACATTCGAGAAATTACACGGTGTATAAAAAATATGCAAGCAATTTTTTCAAGAGTTCAGGTAACCTATGAATAATTTCAATCCGGGTGACGAAAAATGGCGCTAAAAAATGCGGGCAATTTTGGGCAAATCACTGTGCAGTTTCTTAAACACTTAGAACTAGTGGAATCATGCTCGCCTCACACTTTAAGAGCTTACGGGATCGACCTCGATCAGGCCTTCGGAAAGATCCAAAGCTCAAAATTCGAGCCAGAAAAATATATCGAGCTTTGTCGAAAAGCCCTCACTTCTTGGTCTCATCTCTCTATTAATAGTCGTAATCGAAAGCTTGGTTCGCTTAAAAGCTTCACGGGTTTCTTGTTTGAACAAAATTACACGAACGAAGACTTAAGAGTCTTTCTTCAGGGCCCTAAGCCGCAACAAAAGATTCCGCACTTCATTTCTGTCGATGAAGCCCTCGCCTTATTAAGGCAAATGAAGCAAGAGCTTGAAGCGACCACCGACTTCAAAACCAAACTTGAAATCGAAAAAGATTACGCCTTGGTTCTTCTCTTATATGGAGGAGGACTTCGGGTCAGCGAAGCCTGCGAACTGAAATCAAAAAATATTCAATTCGAAAAAAGCATCGTACGCATTCGCGGTAAAGGAAACAAAGAGCGACTAGTCGCACTTTCGCCAATCGTCATGAACGCTCTGAAGCCCTTGGCAAATGCTCGTAGCGAATGGCTTTGGGGCGATCAACCGCTCGCGACACGCAAAGCCTATGATCGCGTGAAAACTTGGGGCGCCCGTGCAGGCATTACAACTCCCCTTCACCCACATGCCTTGAGACATAGCTTTGCAACTCATCTTTTAAGTAGTGGCGCAAATTTAAGAAGCCTTCAGGAATTGCTCGGCCATACATCTCTGACTGCCACTCAAAAGTACACGCATATTGCGACAAATCAGATTGCCGAGATGATGGAGAAACATCATCCCCTTGCAAATCACAAAAAATAAATGATATTTTGATCGCAAATGAAAAAAGCTATTTTCTTTGATCGCGACGGCACTCTCATCATCGACCGAGTTTATCTTAACGACGTCAACCAAATTGAATATTTGCCCGGAGTTTTCTCAGCGCTCAAGAGCTTGCAAGACGCAGGCTTCATTTTTGTCGTTGTCACAAATCAATCGGGAGTCGCAAGAGGAATTGTCGATCTCAAAAATCTCGAACTCATCCATCAAAAAATCACAGCCGACTTCGAGAAAAATCAGATTCACTTTGCAGGTTTTTATTTTGCTCCCCACTCTGTCGAGAGCAATCATCGCACACGTAAACCCAACCCAGGGATGCTAGAAGATGCCGCTCACGAGCACGGGATTGATCTGAAGCAAAGCTGGATGGTTGGAGACCGTATGACCGACGTCGAAGCCGGCCACAGGGCAGGGACTCGCACAATTTTACTTCCTGGAGTGGATCACCCTGAGAAATCTCAATTTGAGAAACCGACTGCTTTTGTTCCGGACCTCTTGGCTGTCGCAGAATTTATCCTCGTATCAAAATGACGTTCTCATAGAGAGAAAGTCAGTTTTTTCTTAAAGTAGCTGTTGAGAATAGCCGCCCTAAAACCGATATAAATAAGTGGTTCATTTGCGGAACGTGGAGGTTTTCTCATGGTTTCAACATTGTCGAAACTATTTTTAGTCGTCTTAGGCTTAAGCCTTTTTGCTTTTGATCAAGCTGAAGCTTCATGTGGTAAATTTGTCGTCGTCAAAGGTGACGTCCAAATCGATGTCGTGAAAACCCAGAAATCTGAGAAAGCCAAAGTGAATTCTGAAATTTGCGCGGGCGATACGGTCAATGCCGCCAAAGAGGCTCGCGCGAAGATCGTGATGGTCGACGGCAACGAACTCAATATTTCTCCCGAAACCAAAATGACAATTGAAGGTTATGAGTATGCTCCTGAACAAGAGAAGAAAAAAGTTTTGCTGAATGTCTTGTTTGGTAAGGTACGTGCGAACGTCAAACAGAAGTATGATGATCAATCAAAGGATTCTGCTTCAAATTCTTTCCAAGTGAAAACGAAGTCTGCTGTTGCAGGAGTTCGAGGTACAGATTTTTTAACTTCACATGATCTAAAAACCGGTAAATCAGAAGTTGTAACTTTCTCTGGTAAGGTGGACGTTGGTCAGCTTGGTCCAGGTGGTAAAATGATGAATCCGGTTTCAGTCGGAGCTGGTCAAAAGACTATTGCAGCACCGAATGCTCCTCCCGCACCTCCTGTTGCTGTACCTCCAAGTGAATTGAAACAATTAAATAACTCAACAAGCTCAACTTCAAATTCTCAATCAACGAGTAGTGGCAATGCCTCAAATGCAAAAGGTGGCTCGTCAGGCTCGAGTAATTCAGATTCGAAAGATTCGAAAGACTCGAAAGATTCAAAATCTTCTTCAAATTCGAGCTCAGGTGGATCAGGCACAACCGCTTCTAGCGGATCGGGAACCAGTTCAAGTAGCTCGGGCTCAACAAGTTCAAGTTCAGGCGGAGACCAACGGGCTCCTGCATCTGCACCAGCTCCAACTAGTATTGCGGCAAGCATGACATCTGCGGGCGAACTTGGCGGAACACCTGGACAGAGTCCTAATACCGCAGCTCCAGCAATAAGTTCACCTAGTATTCCAATGCTTCCACCATCTATCCCAGCTGCGGCAGTAGTCGTCGTGCCTGTTATTCCTACTTTCGCGAATATTATTCAGGCCGGTGGTCCAGCTACAGTTGGCATCACAATCATCCCTCACAAATAATTAGCCACTTCATTCTCAGGCATTAAATAAGCCCAAACATAAGTTTGGGCTTTTTATTGGTATTTCTTATTCCGACTCTTTTAGTCTACAATATTCAGAGAAAATACAACTTGGAGAATCACGTGGCTTTTCGCATCTTGTTCGTACTTCTTTTCTGTTCAAATATCGCTCTCGCGCAGCAAACTACTGAAATAAAAAAGCGCGAGGTACGAGTTCCCATTGATTCTTCCAAAATGGTGAAGCTGACATACGGATATCCACCTTGGAATAAAGATCCAGAAAAAATTGATTCCGCAACGATCATTATGAGAGAAGGTAAAACTGGGCAGCTCGTCCAAATTAGCGTTGAAGAAACAGCTCCCGATTCATCTGTTTTTTCAGGCCTCTATTCTCTTAGCTGGAATAACCTTCAAGCACTTAATCCTGAGTTTTATATACCTCCTCAAGATCTTTTAAGTAGCGAAAAAGGTCTAAATAAAATCACTGAGATGATCAAATCTGGTGAGCTTAAGCGCAAGGCTTTTATCTTACGCAAATATAAAACTGGCTTACAGGTAGTTGAGATTTACGACTCTAAAGATCAAGCAAAATTGGCCATGCGTGCGTTTCGCGCCGAAGAAGAACTTTCTCGCGTCACGAATCTTGATAACGATCTCAAAAATAAGCCTTTAGTCACTCGCAGCATGTTGGATGCAGCTTCGCTTGCTGAACAAATTGAAGAGCAAAAAAGAGCGGCACAATCCCTTATTGAACGCGCTCGTCTCTCGCAACTTGAATCTTTGAAAGCTGCTGACAATGTTAAAAAATTCGAATTACTCAGTCCAAGTCAAAAGCAAGAAAACAGAAAAAATGCGGCTGCGATGGCAAAAGATGCATTAGTAGATTTTCAAAACTCCAAGGTAGACGAAGCTCTACAAAAATTTGAAAGCGCCATAACGACAGATCCAGAAAACAAAGCTTACTTTTTTCAGTATGGAATTGTGCTCTACAAAGCTGAACAATTTAATCGGTCACTTGTCATTCTTGACCTCGCTCAAGACATGGAACTCGATAAAAAATCAGAAGTTGATCCCGTTGAAATTAATTATTACATTGGCTTGAACAACTATCGTCTCAAACTTTATAAAGATGCGACGGCAGCCTTTGAACTCGTTGCAAACTCACAGAACGATCTTCTCAGCGGTTCA
>JAYUEB010000256.1:0-5814 GCA_043739525.1 Bdellovibrionales bacterium | reverse complement strand
TCTTCTGCTCCTAAAAGTTTTTCATTCAAAGCTGCTTCGCCTGTCTCGCTTAACATTTGTCGATAAAGATTCGCAACTTGAGTTCGAGCAGAACCTTTGACGTTTAAGTTATTCACAAATTGATTAACAGTTTCACTTGGGGGAGCTGTGAGAGTTTTCTCATCCATTTTAGCAAAAGCTTGAACAACTTTTTCAGGAGTAATTCCAAACTGAGACTGTAGTTGACCCATGAATTTTTGTACCGAAGCCTGCTTCATTTCGGCTTGCTGATCTCTAAGAGCCTCTTTAACTTCTTTCAACTCGCTTGGCGACAAATCTTTTATGTCAAACTGTGGAGACGCCACGATCGAAAGCAATTGCATATTCGGTTCTGATCGAACTTCTCGAACGGAAGAGTCGTCACTTGAAACAGACTCTTCTTGCTCACCAGCCACAGGAGAAGATTTTTTTGGAACTTGCGTTGCCTGTGTACCTCGGCCCTTCATTGCGTAGCGATCACTATCGGCGTCTGGTATTGATTCGACTTCGGGAACTTTACCTTCTTCAGACTGAACACCACGTTTTTGAATTGGCGTTTCAACCTTGGGAGCACTTGATTCTTTTGAAAAACGCTCTCCAACTGGAGTTTCCGGTTTAGATTCTGGGTTCAGCTTTTTAAGCTTGTGAGCAAACTCACTTTTATGAGCCGGAGCCTCAGCTTTCTTAGCTGGACTTGCAGTTGGTTTCGTCAACGAAGCCGCCGGAGATGCCTCGGCTTCTTGACCACGCTTAGACTGCGAGTCTGGCTTTATGAAGAAATCGTTTTTAGAACTCACATCATTAATCACAAATCTTACCTTTTTGAATCTTCATCACTTGCTGGTTTTCGATATCCTGCGAGCATCTCTGAAAGCTTCTTAGCTTTTTTTGGATCTAAGCTATTCATAATTTCAGCTGCGCTCTTCTTCTTCATTTTATCCAAAACCTCAACCGCTAATTCCTCATTCAAATTCTCAAGCACTTTTGCTGCCTGCTGAGCTTTCATCGTAGAGTAAAATTGAACTAGCTTTTCAACTTTCTCTTGATCAACTGTGACTCGGTCCTTGAGGATGCCTGAAATTTCCGTCCGCATCTTTTCAAGATTCTGAATCTTTTGATCCAACTCAACTCTTTGCTTTTGCAATTCTTCGTCCAACTTATTGAGCTCGGCTTCTCTCTGGTCGAGTTCTTTTTTTCGATCAACTAAGTGACTGAAATAACTTAATTCTTCTTTGCTCATATTGCGAAGGTCTGGCACATCTGACTTAGCTTTTTCAGCTTCGGTCTGGGATTTTTTTTCAGCTTTTGCTGCTGCTGGATCGGCAGGATTTGCCGGGGCTACTCCCGTTTTTGCATCCGCACTTGCAGGTTTTGCAGCTTCAGCAGCGGGTGGATTTTCGGCTGCCGAGGCGCCGTTCATTTCAATATCAATGCGCTTAAGAATAGCGCCGACTTTCTGATAATTTGTATAGCCGAGAGTAACAAAAACTATAATCGCAGCTAAGCAGCAAATTGCAAAATATGGGGCCTTGCTTCTTCGCTTTCCGATTTGTCTTTTTCTCTCTAAAAATTTAATTTTTAATCTTTGCTCAGGTGTCAATTGATGACCTGAAGGTCGAGATTCAAAATGCTCTTCAATTTGAGACAGTGAATCTCGACGAGATTGTTTCTCTTTTGGTGAGGCATTTTTTTTCAGCTTAGACTGTGGCTCATTTGGTTGCCTTGCTTGCTTTGCCTGTTTAAAAAACTTCTCGTAACCTTGGTTCAAGCAACCTCTCCTCGTTTAAATCTTGTCGTAACTAATTCGTCGACTCGTTTAAGCTCGCGCTTTTTAAGAATCGCTTTATGCTCCAGAAGCCTTTTTTCTTTGAGCTTTTCTAATATTTTATACTCCTTGGCAGCTATCACCAAGGCCTGTTGTTTGGTCTCAGCAACCTGTTGGAACTCACGAATTTTTTTTCTTTGCATTTCGATGCGAATCTTATGCTTAGTAATAAAATCATCTATAAGAGCCAGACTTGGGGCTTGTTTTCCGCCCTTCACTTCGAGCATGCGAGCCCGCTGTCTTGAATCGTCGATCTGTTGGTACATACGCTCGAGATCTGCAGCCGCATCATCCACTTCTTTTTGAGCAAGTAAATAATCTCTTTGAGCAAGTTCCTCGAGCCTTTTGCGATACTCAAGTAACTGCTGATAACTAAAATTAAACTTCATCTCATACCACTAATTTGAGTCATGTATTGAACACAATCGTCGACTGAAGAAGCTTCACTCACTTCTTGACGTAAATAGAGTTCAATTGCGGGATGCATTCGGATTGCGCGATCAATTTCAGGGTTCGTTCCAGATTTGTATGCCCCGATATTGATAAGGTCTTCAGCCTCTTTGTAAATTGCAATATTCTCTCTAATTTCTTTTGCAACTTGCAAATGATTAGGGGCCGATATCGCTCTCATCACCCGAGAAGTACTTTGCAAAATATCAATGGCCGGGAAATGCCCTCTCTGAGCCAAGCTTCTCTCGAGCACGATGTGACCATCTACTATCGATCGCACAGAATCCGCAATGGGATCGTCCATGTCATCGCCCTCAACAAGTACTGTATAAAGACCTGTAATACTTCCTGAGCCTTCATAATTACCAGCGCGCTCAAGTAGCTTCGGAAGCTGGGCAAATACGCTTGGAGTATACCCCTTGCTTGCTGGCGGCTCGCCACTATTCAAACCAATTTCTCGTTGAGCCATTGCAAATCGAGTCACAGAATCCATCATGATCAAAACATTTTTCTTTTGAGCGCAAAAGTATTCAGCGATACTAGTTGCAACAAAAGCCGCTCTCATTCGGACGAGAGGAGATTGATCGCTTGTCGCAACGACAAGAATCGAACGTTTAAGGCCCTCTTCACCCAAAATATCATCAATAAACTCTTTTACCTCTCGACCGCGCTCACCAATCAAAGCAATTACGTTCACGTCTGCATCAGAGGATTTGGCCATCATACCAAGCAAGACCGACTTACCAACGCCAGAGCCAGCCATGATTCCCATCCGCTGACCACGCCCTACAGTGAGAAGGCCGTTGATCGCACGAATTCCGAGATCAAGAGGCTCATGAATGTTTTTGCGCAGCAGGGGGTTCTCAACCGGATTATAAATAAAAGCTTCGTCTAAAGTTTCTATCGTACCCTTGCCATCCATTGGCTCGCCAAGGCCGTCAATAACTCTGCCAAGAAGCTCAGGTCCGACTCGAACCATCGCGCTTTGCTTTTGCAAAACGACTCGAGATCCGAGACCAACTCCACGCATTTCTCCGAGGGGCATTAGCAAAACATTTCGATCTCTGAAGCCAACAACCTCAGCCGAAAATTTATCAAACCCATGAGCCGGCGTAACTTCGCAAATACTGCCAATTGTACCGCCTGGTAAATACCCAATCATTAAATTGCCAATGACCTGTGTAATCTTACCGATATCTTCAGTTAAGTGAATTCGATCTAAGGTTTTAAAATATTTTTCAAGGTTGAGATCGAGGTCGTGACTCATGCCCCGTCACCGACTTCGTCTTTTGTTCTTGGCGTTTTACTGACAAGAGATTGCCAAAGTTTCTCAACTCTTTGTTCAACGGTTGCGTTAATCGCCCCGTAATTTGTCTCAACTCTGCAGCCGCCGGGAGAAAGCTCAGTCGCTTCTTCTAATTTTAAAAGCTTAATAAAATCAAAATCTTTAGAAAGCTTATCGTGCATTTCAGTAACAAACTTGAGATCGACCGTCGATAGCTTCACTGTCATCTTTTGATCTGATTGAGCCGCCTCAGCTACTTGCTTTAAGACTTGAAGAATAATCTCTGGCTTCTCCGCAATTTCAACCATGGCAATTTTGCTAGCCATTTGATACAGCAGTTTCATCAAAAATACTTCATTGTGACTAATCAACTGTGCTTTTAAGTTTTCAATCTTAAAAAGAAGTTGGTCGAAATCTTCAAGACGCTTCGAAAGTTCAACTTTAAATTCTTCAAAGCCGGCTTTAGCACCTTCATCACGACCAAGCTCATGGCCCGCTTTGTAGGCGTCTTCTTGCATCTCTTTCACTTTGAGCAAAGCTTGCCGCTCAACTCGCTCTTCAATCGAAAGTCGTTCTAGTTCGCCGACACCGGTTTGCTCTGAAACTGCGTGATCAATGCGAAAATCATTTCGATTGTCGCCGGACTGAATCTTATGAAACGACACTGCGTTCTCGGTAATACGCATCGGAAATTTCTTCGGCGAAAAAGTCACCGCTATATCGTCGGCCTCTTTTTTCTCAATAATTGCCTTTGCTATCATAGATTCTCTCAATTCTTAAGGGTCTAATTACACCATCGCGTCGTCAGCACCACCGCGAGCAATAATGATCTTGCCTTCGGTTTCAAGTCTTCGTGCTACGTTCACAATCTCTTGTTGAGCGCCCTCAACGTCGCTCAAACGCGCGGGTGGCATATTTGCCAAGTCATCTTTGAGCATAGTCGCTGCACGCTGAGAAATATTTTTGAAAACTTTATTCTTAATATCTTCGTTGGCCGTTTTAAGAGCCATGAGAAGTTTATCATTCGGAACTTCTTTAAGAAGAGATTGGATACCTTTGTCATCAATTTTAGTGATGTCTTCAAATACGAACATGAGTTTACGAATCTCTTCGGCCAAAATCGGATCTTTTTCTTCGATTCGGGACATGATCGCTTTTTCTGTATTTTTATCCATGACGTTCAGCATTTCCGCAACAGGCTGAACACCGCCAAGTGCCGCTTGCTCAACTGTGCCTAAATTCGCCAATTCCTCTTTTAAAACTCGATCGACTTCTGCTATGAGTTCAGGAGCAACGTGATCAAGATTTGCCATTCTTAAGACAACCTCAGCTTGAAGAGCTTCAGGCAATCGTTTTAGAACCTCACCTTTTTTCTCAGGTTCAAGATGGGCAAGAATAACCGCAACGGTTTGTGGATGTTCGTTAATTAGAAAGTTCGCAAGCGACTTTGCATCGACAACCTCTAAGCTCTCAAGAGAACGACTTGCCGTATTGTTTACGTTCAAGTGACCAAGAATACCCCGCGCGCGCTCTTCGCCAACTGCATCTACGATACTGTCTTTTGATGTCACTTTATCAGAGAAGATATATTCTTCGCTCTCGTTGATCATCTCGTAGAATTCCTCGAGAACTTTTTTTGTGATATCGATCGGCACAATTCTATACTTTTGCATACAAGCCAGAAGTTTGCGGATATCGCCGTCGTCCATATGCTTTAAAAGTTTCTTAGCAGCACCGGGGCCTAAGAAGTTCATCAAAATGGCGGCTTTCTCGAAGCCTTTTAAATTTTGATATTCGACGTAGTCATTTTTGTGGAGTCGAATTGTGGTCATGCATCCTTCCTAACGAGCCAGAGACTGAATGCTCCCGCTGCTTTCTCTTCGTCACCTTCCATCAGAGACATAATTCGTTCTTTTAAGAGATCAGACTCGGCTTTGTCTGGATCTAGTGACTCTTCAAGTACAGGCAAAGCACTCGACATTCCCGGCAGAGAACTGTCCACCGACTGAAGTTCTTCTAATTCTTCAATTGTTCTTGGGAGCATATCTTCGACATTGTCTTGAAGACTATCTGTTACCCAACGCATGAACGGTCTCATGACTACGAAGAAGAAAAATCCAAGAGCACCAAGCAACAGACTCCATTTTAAGAGAGCATTGATTAATTTTTTGCGCTCAAGAGAATTGAGAAGTTTATCAGTATCGGAGAAATCCTCTTTTTGAAATTGCATGTTTTC
>JAYUEB010000255.1:0-1908 GCA_043739525.1 Bdellovibrionales bacterium | reverse complement strand
TTTCAGTGGCAAGCGAACTTGAGAATTCTACACATCGACGAAATTAAATCGATACCAGAAATACCGTGGTCGCATCCATTCATTGAGCGCTTGACAGGGACTGTAAGACGAGAATACCTTGATCATCATTTATTTTGGAATGAAAGAGACCTGCAAAGAAAACTCGATAGTTTCATAGAGTACTACAATTCGGGCCGCGTTCACTATTCGCTCAAAGGCCAAAGTCCTGAAGGTAAAAATGGCGAAGTTGCCATCAAACAAATCGATTTATCAAATTATGAGTGGCGGTCATTCTGCAAAGGTCAATTTTCAATCCCAATTCCTGCCTAACTTAGGTTTTGGAGAGTCACACGACCAATGTTGGCAACGCCTTCTTCATCGAAGCCGCCAACAACCACAATGGTCTCCGGATTAAACGTTCGCAATTTTTCGATGAGCTCGTTAACTGTCATAAATTTCTTTCGTTTTCGTTTTCTTTTTTCTCGCGCTTGGTGTCTTTTCATCAAACTTCAAAGAGCTTAACCATTCGATGGCATATAAAGTGTTGGCCCACGGCAGTGCGGAGTCGTCGACGTAGCAGATTGCTTCCTCCTTACTACCTAAAGAGTAAGATGAGGGGGATTCTTTAGGCTCCTTTAATTTTCCGGTTAGATATTTCTCAATGAATGGATTTGAATTTACGGCGATTTTAATTTGGTCGAGGGTTTTTTCTGATTCTGGCCCGAATTTTTTAAAAAAATAGAGCGCCAGATTATATTCCCAATGAGCTGAGCCATCGTCGTTAAATTTTTTGAGAAGCTTTTCGATATCTGCAAGCCTGTTGTCCGTCAGAAGGTAATCAAAAAGAACATATCTGACGCCTTGGTTGTCGTTAGGATTTAGTTTTAAAAGTTCCCAGCACAGATCTATAGCTTCTGACTGACGAGCCAGCTCCCAGAGTGATTGCGCTTTAAAGAACTGAGCGCGCATAAATGGTCTCGTCTCGTGAAGTCCCCAGAAATGTCCGACATGTTCTTCAAAGAAATTCTCACCGAGAGTATTTGTGGCGGCAGCAATTGCCATGTCGTAATAATGAATACTTTGGAGTGGATTCGTCGAAAGTTCCTGCTCAAGGATTAAATAAGCTTCACAACAATTAGGATCCAGTTCGATTGCTTTTTGCGCCAATAAGATACTTTGCTTAGGTGTTTTTGCCGAGTGAGCCTGGTATGCGATATCTTCAGCTTGTTCTCGGGGGCTTTGTTTTAGGGATCTTACGTCGCTCGCAATTTCATCCATATGTCGACCCACAAAATACTTGTTTGCATCTTCAACAGACATATCTTTTTCCTGCATGATTTTCCCGATCTGACCCATCATCGCCTGCATTTCCATTCGCGTAGTAACAGGATCAAATTCAAAAGGTTTATCTTGTTTTCCTAAAGATTCATTTATCTTCTGGGCCTGCTCGGCCTCCCAGCAGCACTTTTTATATTTTAATCCGCTGCCACAATGGCAAGGTTCATTACGGCCAATTTTTGAGCCGTCGTTAACAACAAGTTTCATAGGGGCCTCCAACTCTGATACGCTTTTATCAGGAGTCAGACTCTTTGGCATTAAAAAATACCGATACTAAATTCAATAATGCTTTTCTTATTATTTGTCCTCGCTTGCAAAATCAATTTAATGTCTGTAGGCCATGCTATACCGGACACAAGTATTGCTCCGATGAATGCCGGGATTGGGGCTACAAAGAAAATAGAAAAAAGGCCAATAAAAAACACTCTTCATCGCTTGAGGCCAAAAAAGACCACTGCGATCGCAACCGCGTTTATAGACAAAGAGTCAGAGACAATCAAGTCGCTGTCAAAAAATCCGTGATGGATAAATCTTCCGATCAACGTCCCGAGGAGGTAGCACCCTTACCTG
>JAYUEB010000254.1:0-5819 GCA_043739525.1 Bdellovibrionales bacterium | reverse complement strand
CTTCCGCGAGTCTCGTAATAATCGTTTTACAAATTTCGTCGGCAGCAAAACTGAGCTCTGTTGATAACGCAGAGAGATCACGATCCTTCAGAAATTTTTTTGCGGCTAAGATCTCAACTAGAAGACGTCTTTCCATGAGCATTTCTAAAAGTTCATCTTGAGCTTTCGGTAATTCGGCTTGTGCATTGAAGAACAAGCTATCAATAAGCTCGGGTCGAAGAGCAAAAATATTCGCGAGATAAGGAGAGCATGAAAATAACCAGGCGATTTCTTCTGAAAGCTTAGTCTCGCGATTCAGAAGGCTGTATAGACTTGCTTTGGCCCGAGTTGCTTTTATGAAGTCGAACAAAAGCGCAAGAGCTAAATCCTTATTGTGGTTAATGGTAGAAAGATGCTCGACAAAACTTTCTAAAAACTGAAGACGCGAGCTCTCGTCACGCTCATATTTGGTTGATTGCGCGCTAGCCGCAATAATTTCAGGCCAGGTTTCTTCAATTGAAACTCGAGAAAAGCCCTTTTTTTCAAGCCAGGCCTGTTGTTGCGAAAGCTCTGTTGGCAACGAGCTCTTTTGACTGATTTGCAATAGCTTCGATACAAAATCATGGCTTTTCAAAGCGAGCGCAAGAATTTCAGATGTTTTGAAATGAGCGAAGTGAGATTGCTGACGATCAATTGAATAGGTCTGTTGATCTTCTCGAGCTTGAACGTGATTTTCGACATCTCGAAAATACCAGTAAGTATCGAAGAGAAACTTGGCGTCTTCGTGTGTAATGAATGACATATTACTCAGTTGATTGATAGCCTCAGATGTCGATTGTGTTTGAAGAGATTTATTTTTTCCACCATGTATGAGTTGAAGTGAATGAACAAAGAGTTCAACGTCGCGAATTCCGCCCGGACTTAATTTTAAATTAAATGCTTTTTGATCTTTTAGACTGATCTCGAAATGAATTTTACTTCGAAGCTGAGCGAGGTCATCTACCAAGGTGAGGTCAATGTGCTTTCGGTAAGAAAAGTGACTTGCAAACTTTAAAATTTCATTAGCTAAAGTCTGATCTCCGTAAATATACCTGGCTCGGACGTAGGATAGGCGTTCCCACATTTCTCCATGGTAACCATAGTGATATTCAAATTCGGTCTGTGAAGTGATCGGTGATCCCGCCCCTCCACCAGGTCGCAAATTCAAATCGACTCGTAAGCAGTAAGCGAACTCTGTCAGTTCGGAAAGTAAATTTGTAAATAATCGCAAGACCTTTTGATCAATGACCTTGTGGTCTCTTTTTACTAATACCAAATCGACGTCTGAACTCAAATTGAGTTCTCGGGAACCTAACTTTCCTAAGGCGAGGATAATAAAGTCTGAACTTTCTCCTCCGGCAAGTTCCCAAGCATCATGAATAAGTTTTTCTGAAGCCAATGACCAAGAGAAGCAAACCTCTTCAGTAGAAGCTTTTTGACAAAAGGTTGCGAGCACAGCTTCACACCAACTTGTATGTCGGGAAATGCGAAGCTTTGATTTTGGGTCAAGAGCGCTCGTCGAGCGCTCAAGTAGCTTTAAATAGCGTTCGAAAGCAGGCGAAAACTCACAAGTTCGCAAGATCTCTTCTTTCGAATAGCTTGCGATTGTTGGTAATTTAGTCAAGGTATGGCGACCACGATGGTTTATAGTAGTCAAATTTATCGAATGTTAATCTTCGTTCATTTTCACCATCTACATCTACAATGTAGAGCTGGTGGTGGCCATCGCGATTACTCGTAAAGAGAATATGTCTTCCGTCAGGTGAAAAGCTAGGATCTTCGTTGTCTGACATTTTACCATTCGTTGTCTTTTTTGCAGATGTCAGACGAATCATATTTTCACCGTCTGAATCCATAACGAATAAGTCAAAGTGTCCTTTATCACTTCCTGCGAAAGTGATTTTCTTGCCGTCAGGAGACCACTTTGGACACGAGTTGTATTCTCCAGCAATTGTTAGGCGCTTGATACCGGTGCCGTCAGCGTTCATAACGTAAACCATTGGACGGCCATTTCGATCTGATGAAAACGCAATTTTTTTGCCGTCTGGGCTGACACTTGGCTCAACATTCAAAACATCTTTTGTACTCATGGTAAGTGCATCGAATGATCGTCCATCCATCGTCATTTTATAAATATTGGGGCTTTCTCCACGAGTCATTGTCAGAGCTATATGCTTTCCATCAGGGAAAAAACTAACACCAGAATTAATACCGGGACGAGCTGAAATCAGCTTTCTCTCTTGGTTTTCAAGATTGTAGAAAAATAAATCGGCATTTCGAGTTCGATCGCTTGTGTGATAGGTAAAATTTCTGTATCCGATGCTCTTGCCATCTGCTGACCAAGCTGGAGAATTGGCAATTGAGTGATGATGAGTAACTGCATGTACATTAACGCCATCCCAATCCATTATAAAAATTTCGCGCTGTTGGGGCTCAGTACTTCGAGAAGTTACAATCTTAGAGAGAAAAAATCCTTTAACGCCCGTCAATTCCTTAACGATGTCGTTTGCGAAAGTGTGAGCAATAACGCGAGCGTCTTTTGATCTTCCTTGGTAGGTTTTAGAGAGAACACGCTTTTGCTGTGGAACGTAATAGAGATAAGCTTCAAGAGTCACTTCATCGTCGACAATTTTGTAGCCAGCTCGAATAAGAAAGTCTGCTCCGATTTGTTTCCAACTTGAAAAATTAAATCCAGATGCTTCATCGGCAACAGGTCGAAGACTTACTTTTGAAACATCTTCTATAAAAGCTTCGCGTTTTAAAAAGTCAAAGTAAGAGCTGACACTCAAATCGAACTGGAGAGTATCGAAAATTTCTTTGCCGGTAGCCAAATAATTTTTATTGATACCAGGAGTTCCTAAATATTGAAAAGACGGTAGCGCCATAATACTTTTCTTAAACTTGGCGTCTCCAACATTTAAATGAATGGGACTTTCTGCGTTTGCCATTGCCAGGCTCAGAAAAAACACGACAACAATCATTCGAAGTTGGTTGAGTTTATTTGTTCGCTTCATGAGTTGTTCCCCTTAAAAATTTAAAAACTATTCTGGAAACCCAAATTCAATTCCGTCAACGGCCAAAATGTTCGCAAGCTTAGATGGAGGGCTTTCAAAAGGAGCCGACCGATCAATAGATTCTAAACACTTTTCGTCGAAAACAGAATTTCCTGAGGACTTTTTTATTTCTTTTTTTATGACATTGCCTGAACCGTCAACGAAGACCATGACGGTAGCGGTGAGATTTAGGTTTTTAAGCAAACTTGGTAAGTTCCAGTTAGACTTCACTTTCTCGTCAAGCTTATCGAGATAGTCGTCGTAGTCGATTTTATTTAGACCGGTGATCGAAGATCCTGCGGCAAGAACGGCACCTCTGACTGGAGCTTCTGGCTTCGCTTGAGATTTCGCCTTTGTCATTTCAGCCAATTTTTTGAAGGCTTCAAGCCGCTTGATCGCGTCGTCTTCTGCAGTTTTCGATTTTCTTAGATCTACCTTTTTAGGATCAAGTTTTTTAACATCTGGTAACTTTTTTGGTGTCGCAATAGGCTTTGGCTCCGGAAGTTTGGCAGGGGCCGGGGTTGCCAAGGGTTTTGGAGTCGTTGGAAGAGTCTGAGATTTAGTTGGTAACCCGACCATATCAACACGAATTGCACGTTGAATTAATATGGGTTCGGAAGGATAAAAAACCGCTCGCAAGATCAAAAAGGCACCGAGAATGACATGCCCAATGACAGACCAGCGAACATATTTCGCAAATTCATCTTGAGGATGGAGTTGAGCAGGAGCAATCATCTTTCTCGACGCCTTAATTTACTTTGGGCAACGTGACCAAACTGATGTTTGAAATCCCCGCTGCGCGAATTTCTCCCATAGCCTCGGCAACAAGGCCATAGTCGACATTACGATCTGCTTGTAAATATATTTGTTTGTTTTTTCGAGTCGAAAAAATCGCAGTTAATTTTTCGGACAAGACAGAAATTTGAAGTTCTGTATCTCCAACGTAGAGACGTTTGTTTTTGCGAATCTCGAGAACAAAAGGTTCATCTGTTGTCGGAGTTCCAGAGCTTGAAACCTCGGGAAGATCGATATCAATCCCTTGTTGCATCATCGGAGTCGTAACCATAAAAATAATGAGTAGCACGAGCATGACGTCAACCATTGGAGTGATATTAATTTCACTCATGGCCATTCGACTTTTAGATGAAGTGCTATTCATTCCCACAGCTATTTATCTCCGAAGAAATTTCGTTTAGCGACGTTCAAAAAATCAGAACCAAAATTGTTGAGCTCCATTTCGGTTTTACGAATACGTCCAATAAAATAGTTGTAAGCAACAACGGCTGGAATAGCAGCGAAAAGACCAACGGCAGTCGAAAATAAGGCCTCTGCGATACCGGGTGCTACAACAGCAAGACTTGCTGAGCCGCTACTCGCGATATTTGAGAATGAAGACATGATTCCAATGACGGTTCCCAAAAGGCCAACAAAGGGCGCAGTACTTCCAGTTGTTGCTAAGAAATTGAGGCGTGCTTCAGCATGCGAAACCTCTGTACCAATTGATTTTTGTATCGCTCGTTCAAGGTTATCAATTCCTGAAAGTTTTAGGTTCTCCGTATCCGAGTGTTTTGCTAAACTGGAGTCCGCGATTCTTTGCAGCTCAATATAACCTGCATTAAAAACTTTACTCAAATTGCTGGAGGAAAATTCGTCAATCTTGTTGTGAACATTTTCAAGAGCTTTTGACTTCCAAAAAAACTCACTAAACTCTTCATTCGAAGTTTGCATAGTTTGAAGTTGTCGATATTTTGAATAGATAATCGCCCACGAAACAACCGAGGCACCTAGTAAAAGAAGAAGCAGGACCTGCACGGGTAAGCTTGCAGCCAAAACGGCGTCCAAAACTCCAGCTTTGACTCCGACTTTCGCATTTGTCGCGGCTAAAGTTTGTTGGCTCGAAAAAACAAAGAATTTCAATATTTGATTTATCATAGTCCTCACAGGTTAAGGCCTTTAGTGTGGACGAGTCCATAATTAAATATGAAATAGGGTGACGTAGAGTTTAAACTTTACCGACTGAAGTCGTGGTTTTCAAAAAATTTTTTAAGTGAGCTAGGATGACTTGAAATGACTCCATCCGCACCAAATTTAACTAGGGTCATTGCTTCGCTTGAGTTCTGTGCATTGCCCGCAAAAACCTTAAGGCCTCTTCGATGAGCTTCATTAATCATTTTTTCGTTCAGAAAAATGCGATTTGAGTTTCGTACCTTTTCAGAGACATTTTCGACGATCAGCAAGTCTGCATCTAGAGGTGCAATCGTTTCTAGTAAGACATTTGCTAAAATCATGAGCTGTGTGAGTTGCGGCGTACTCGCTCCAAATAAAAGCATGGGAGAGTTTTTTCTCATCTCTTTCATGATTTTATCGCGCTCACTTGTGAGAATAAATCTTTGCGTCTTGTCGTTATAGCCAAGTGCCTTAACGATTTGCTGTTCAGTGCCAGTCGTGTCGTCGGCCAAATTAATTAAAAAACGATGTTTCGGAAACTTTTCAATTAAGTCCTTAAGAGATAAAATTCGTAAACCTTTTTCGCGAAATGGAAACTCGGATTTTTGATTTTGAAATTGAGCGCCAGCATCTATTTTTTGAATATCAGAAAAATTAAGAAGTGGTACGAAGGAGTTTTCTGCCCCATATGAAGACAGATCCTGGTAGCGTGTGACGACCGGAATTCCGTCTTGAGAAAGCATGACGTCGGCCCACTAAATCACATCGGGATTCAAGTCCGCGGCTGCTTGAAAAGCGGGG
>JAYUEB010000253.1:0-1910 GCA_043739525.1 Bdellovibrionales bacterium | reverse complement strand
CGAAGTCAAACGCACCCAAACTTCGCCTAGATCAATTAAACCAATGTGCTTTGCCCTTTAACGCTTCCTTCGGTTGCATTTAATTAGATTCAATTCGTCTGTTCTGGCTCAAGAAATAAACCTTTGTTGTCACAATGTCGAGAAGTTCGGCAGCATCCTGTTGGCGGGTTGTGCTCGAATTTCATTTAGGCATGGCTTCGTTTTTGCTTCATTAAAACCTATAAAGTAAGAGGAATTGACGTGAACTGGATACGCTCCACATTTTTAGCCATTGTACTTGCCTCTTACCATTTGCCCGCAAATGGCCAAGTGAAGGCTTACCTCACCAATGTCCCAGCGACGATAGAAATTGGCTTCTCTATCGTCAGTGTCGACAATAAAGATCTTTCGCCAGAAGATATCGCGAAAAATAGAAAAATTGTGAATGTATATTTGCGCGAAGATGACTCGATCATCTTCGCAGCAGGAGATAGCGGTAACGCAAACGGCGGTGGCGGTGGCGGTGGCGGTTACATTCGAGATCCTAAAGGCTTAAAGCTATCAGATCCCTTTTACAAGAATTCGGACCAATTTGAAAGAGCAAAAGCTAACAAGATTGAATTGAAAGAGCTTCCTCCAGGAGTATTAAAAATTAAAATGGAATTTGATCCGAATCATAAATTGCAACCGGAGCAACTTAAAATTTTGAATGATGCTAAACAAAAGAAGCAAGTGAGATTTACTGCGCTCATACAGTCCGGCCCTGTAAATACAGAAGTAGAAGATTCGAGTTACAATAAAATTTGGATGTACTTTGACGACTCATTTTATGAAAATCTTGGAAAGCATTATTTTTTTGTCGAACTCCCAAGCGGGGTCAGACAAGAAATTGCTCGCGCACAACAATTTTTAGAAAAAATTGGGATTCATGACGCAGAGTTTTGGTTGGCGACGGTGGCAGGCTCACAAGTGAACTATAGGATTGTCTCAACTGAAGAGTTTAAAAATATTTCTTGCCCAAAATACTTGTCTGACTTAACAAAATCTTTTGCTCAGCACAGACAATTTGGCTGTACCTATTTAAATTCTACCTACCTCGTATCCGAATTTATTTCAGGTCTACAAAACGATTTCTTTCGACAAGCTATGGCGATCATTCACGAACGCTTGTGGAGCAAAACAACCTTGAACTTGTCGACAAATAAATTGAGAGAAAGTATCGCATTCTTCACGAGCCGCCTCACTGACCTGCTTGAAAAGCATGCGGACGCTCATCCCTCTACAGCCGGCGATGAAGAAGAAATTTCTCAGCTGAAGTGGGTGGCTCGCCAACTTAATTTTCAAGTCGAAGACGCTCCGGCATCAATACAAAAGTAGGATGGTTTCCCAGTCAGATCTGTTTTGACCTTAGGTCCTGATACAATGCTATTTGAAGCGTGTTGAATAGAACGCACGCTTTGTTGGTCAAGTTTCTAAAATTTCAAAACTGACTTTTGACGCCCGAGATTCGTGACGCCAGTTTTTCTCGATACAAGTGTTTTTGATATCGAAGCGCGACAATTTTTCAGATCAACTTTTTTGTTTTCAAAAGCAATTTAAGATGTTAAGAGCCTCGAAAAAAACAGAAAAATCTTTTCGAGTTTTCTGAAAATAAAATTTTACTGCTCAACCTCAGCGCCTTCTGGCACGCGAAAAAATCGATATCGCGTTGGCATTCGAGACAACTTCTTCAAACTTATCTTCTCACTCTAAAAACATCGCGATGTTGATTTCGAGGCTTCAAAATCAGTAGTAAACTTTATTTTTTCGGAAAGACAAATTCCGAGCCGGTGCTAATTAGGGCGCGCTGCCAAACTCGGCCCTTCGGGCCTGCGTTTGTCGCGCGCGCATAGTTCAGTTATCCACAGATTTGCGGATTTTCTCTCGCTTCG
>JAYUEB010000252.1:0-1911 GCA_043739525.1 Bdellovibrionales bacterium | reverse complement strand
CCACCGCCATGACACTTTTTGCACCATTTCGCATAAGGCTGTCAACTGCTTGCCTAAGAGTGCCGGCAGTATCTATCATATCATCCACAATAATGGCAGTCCTATTTCGCACATCGCCAATGAGATGTAAGGCTTTCGCTTCATTTGGACCAGTTCGGCGTTTATCGATGATGGCGATTGGGCATTCAATACGTTTTGCAAAGGCCCGGGTCCTCTCAACTCCGCCAGCATCTGGGCTCACGGCTACGAAAGAGTCGCCAAAGCCGTATTTTTCACGCCAAGCGCGAGCCAAAGTCGGAATAGCAAATAGATGGTCCACAGGAACATTGAAGAAACCTTGAATTTGGGCGGCATGAAGATCGACGCAAACGACTCGAGTGGCGCCCGCAGCCGTTAGCAAATCGGCCATACATTTTGAAGAAATTGGGGCTCGAGGCGCGACTTTACGATCTTGGCGTGCATAACCGTAATACGGAATAACAGCGGTGATTTGCTTCGCGCTCGCTCGCTTTAAAGCGTCGAGAACTAGGAAAAGCTCCATGTAATTCTCATTGACGGGAGGCGAGCAGCTCTGGATGACAAATACGCTATCACCCCGAACACTTTCGTGAATTTCAACTTGAATTTCGCCATCTGCGAAGCGTGATAGTGTGCAAAAACCAAGTTCAACCCCGGCTGCCTTTGCAACTTTTTCAGCGAATGCTTTATTAGAATTTCCAGAGAAAATTTTAAGGCCTTGCATGTGCCTCAAAGATCTAACCTGACTTGTAAAAAATGTCTACCACTGAGTCTTGTATCAAAGCGATATTTTCAAGGTCAGTTTTTAGTGTGAAGACTGGGGCTTGGAAGCCTTTCTCCCACAAAATTGATCGAGAAAAGGAAGTTTTTTAGGCAGCCAAGTTGACATTATTACTCTAGCCGAATATTGGACTCCAGATGAACTCTGAAAACCTACAAAATGAGCAAAGCGATACCGGCATGGCCTCACAGGTCCATACCGAGGTGGCCCACCAGTCCGCGTTTTCGTTCAGTCATAGTCCTACTGGGAACTGGCAGCGCCATGTTGCTCGCCCAAGAATCGATCTTTCAAATATCGAAGAACTTCAAAACTGGGCACGAGAAATGCGAGCGCGTGGGGAAACTTGGTTGGTGATCGATTTAAAGGGGACTCGGTTTATGAGTTTGCCGGTCATTCGCTTTTTAGAAAACTTGAGTCATGAATTGAGAGAGGCGGGCGGAGCTTTAGCTCTTCTTTCAATGCCGGATAAAACCCATCGTATTTTTGAAATCTACGGCTCACTTAAAAATATTTTTTTGATTGAGAAAATCGAGAATCTCAAGTCGGTCCGTGCGTATATGACGAATCCTATGTTCCGCGCGCAGATACGATACGCCGAGCCACTTTAGGAAATTTCGGTTTACGGGCAGCAGTCCCCCGTCAGCAGTTTTTCAGTTTTAGTCTCAGTCAGCCGTCAGAATCCGTTGCCAGATCAGGTATCGGATATCAGGTATCAGCTTCAGATGCCCGATACCCGAAAAACTCGTGTTTAGTGAGTCAGCTTATACAAATGAGCACCCAATTCATCAGCTGGTGCTTTCAAATCCACAAGTGAATCTTCCAAATCAATAATAGCTTGAACCTCACGTAGACTTGCAAAGGCCATCACATAAAATCTCATGCGGTCCTTTTGGGTGGCTCGGCCTGAACCCTCAGCCAAATTTAAAACGATACTACTTGCAGCCCTCTCAAGCTGATCTTTTAAAAATCTTGGAAGGCGATGCCCACGTGATTTTTTGTAGAGCTCAAGTGCGTTTTGGTAAGATCTGAAATTTTCGAGCATGGGAGATTCTCCTTTTTTAATTTGTTAAATATTTTCCCGCCGTCGTGAGACTTGGGGCGGGAAAATATTT
>JAYUEB010000251.1:0-1916 GCA_043739525.1 Bdellovibrionales bacterium | reverse complement strand
TAAATACAGGATCCCATCGCTACTACTTCAGATTGTTTGCGCTCGATCAGATTCTTGAAATTAAATCTGGAGCAAATATTGATGAGCTTATGCAGGCAATGCGAGGGCACGTGATTGGCGAAGCCAAGGTGATGGGAAAACATGAATATCACTAAAGCGCCACAAGTCCCGAAATGCTGCCCGCGACAGAGGAAGATTTAAACCTTATAAGCAAAGTGGGCGACACAAGCATGGCATAAAAGATGCTAAAGTATAAGGTGTGATGTTGGAGGAGCCACTGCATAGGCGAGTCAAACTGAAATCCATCGGATTTTGGGGACAGATACGCAAGTGACGAAGACATCATATACTCAAACGAAACGATGTGAATCACTTCTAAGAGTAGCGGGTTTTACAGACATTTATGATGAGCAATCTGAAATAAATTATGGTGGAACTCGAGAGGTCCGAGGCGCGGTGGCGAAACGCTCGGATCTCATATTTTTTTGTTAAGGGAGATTTTTATGCTGAATAAGTCTGAAGATCATCCTGCCAAAAACACTCCTCTTCGTCTCAACTTAAAATTTGATCTGACTTCAGATGGTATTTTGATTATTCGCCCCGAAGGTCCATTGAGAAGTCATGATTTTGAGGAACTATCAGAGGTTGTGGATCCCTTTATTGAAACTCATAAAAAACTATTAGGTGTCGTCATCTGTGTAGAAAAGTTTCCAGGCTGGGAAAACTTCAATGGCTTCATTAAACACATACAATTCGTAGATCAACATCATAAAGAAGTTCAAAAAGTTGCACTTGCAGTAAATGGAATTCTTCCAGACCTTTTCAGTCACATCGCGGCCCACTTCATATCCGCCGAAATCAAACAATTTGGTTTTAATAAATTAAACGAAGCCACTCGCTGGATTCGCGAATAAAAAAAAGAAGACACATCTCTTGGTCTTCTTCTTTAACTCGGATCTCAAGTCGAAGCTTGAGATCCGCTATTTCAATTTAATTCAAGGCCCGCGTTTCAACGCACCACGAGTCGAAATACCCATGACCAAAGAAATCACTGCAAGAACTAAGAATACGCCCAATAGAATTCGAGCAATTTCCATAGTGAATCCTGCTAGTCCATAAGCGCCCATCACGTAGGCCAAAAGAGACAAGACAAAAAATCCGATTGCTGCACGTATCACAAAAACCTCCCGGTTTACTATTTAAGTTATTCTTTCGTTTTCACTATTAAGACGGCGTGCGAGGCTTTACCCGCAAAATGATTATCTTCCGTTGTCGGAAGACCGGCTGCCACCATCGAATCTTTTAGTTTCGTATCTGTTGTATTAAAAAGCTGTGACAATTCAGCAGGTCTCTTTGCCATATTGTACTTTTTCACGTCGACGGACTGAAGTGACTTTGCAAAATCTTGTATGTTTTGATTACGATGATTTGCTAAATCCACTTGCCTTTTCGAAAGCCTCTTCTCACCTTTTGAAGGATATTCTCGATCCGACCATGAAAGTACATATATCGCGTCGATGGTCTTACCATCTTGAGACGCTTGAGTCATAAGAGAGCTAATTGAATCCTTTGCCGATTGGCTCAGGTCTGCCCGCTTTGGCGTAAATTCAATCTCTACAAATTTTTGAGCATCAATACGGCTGGCGGCTTGATTATTTATCGCTTCGCTTTGAGCTTTCTCAGCTGGATCCTTTGCCAAAGTTTGTGGTTCATGAACGCAGCCCGCGCTCATTACAAGAGCCAAAGTCGTCAAGACGAGATTCGACAATTTCATTTTTTCTCCTTAGTTTTTAGTTCTCAAATTTTCTTTTACATCTTTAACCCGGATATTTCATGAGAGTTAAAAAGATAGCTGGCCTTTTTTAAAATTAAACCCAGATTGTAATTAGTTACACAACAAGATGGGGAAAAGGCAG
>JAYUEB010000250.1:0-17572 GCA_043739525.1 Bdellovibrionales bacterium | reverse complement strand
CCACCGCCGCCGAAGTAAGGCGTGAAAATTTGAGTGTCCCAATAGCGCATGTGATAGAGACCCACGAGCGTATTTGGCATCATGATGAAATTGAAACTTACGTCAGGAACAGTTCCGGGGGCACGATCGGGGTCGCTTTGATCAACAAATCTTCCATTGCCGTTTGCGTAGAATAATCCTGAGCCAAGACGGATACCAAGATCACCAAAACTGCGATGAAATTGCTTTTCGTAATCAAACATCAAAGTGCCAACGTAGTTATCTGAATAAAGCTGAGAAAATGTCGCTTTTGTATTTGCATTAGTCAAATGAGGTGCGGGAAATAGTCCAAACTTAAGCGATGCTGAGTAATTGTGTGGAGTTTTTTCGTAGCCATAAAAATAATCGCCATTTTTTTTGACTTCAATTGGTCGAGTAATTTTAAGTGGACCTTCTTTGCCATGATCGACAGGTTTTGTTGGTACATTGCTGACGTCGGTTTCATCAGTGACCTTACTTTTTTCGTAAATATAATTACCGTCTTCATCAATCGATTTTGGTTTTTCAATATTAAGTTGGGTTTGTGTTCCTGAAGGTGCGACTCGATGTGGAATTCCCAATTTTTTTTGCACGGACTTGGGCCGAGTAGGAGCAGGAGTTACCGGTGTAGTCGCAGGCTCTTCTTTCTTCACATTTGGATATGGAGCCTCAACAGGGGGAGCTTCTTCCTCAGGCTTCGCTTCAACTTCAGGAGGGGCCTGATTGTCTTTCGACATAGACTCGGCATCGACACCTTGAGCTCTCGACACATTTGAGAAGCTAAGAGCTGAAAAAAGAATGAGTGTTAAACAGATAAATTTTTGCAACTTCACCTGCGAGCTCTTCTCAAACTTATAAATTGAAATAATAATAGAGGGAGAAGGAGCAAAGTGACAAAAAGAAGTGAGGTATTGAGTGCGCCAATCTTAAGTGACAAAGACGCAAAAGCAAGTAGAGGCCAGAGAGCAAAACGAGTCGCTGTTCGCAAAGTTTCGTGTTCAGAAATGAAATGGGCGATTGCTGGGGAGTAGTTATAGTAAGTTTTTACAAAACTTCGTCCCCAATTGTGGGTCAGTAAATAGATGTCTCTAAAATTTCTAAAAGTTTGAACTTCTTTTGCCATCTGTGAACCGTAAGCGGCAGTTGCGATAAAGCAATTGAGATCTTTTGAAAGGATAGCTTGGATTTCACCAGGTTTTACAATGTGACAAGTTTGATTGTCGGGAATATCGATGTCGGTATTAGTGATCGGATCGTGATAGGCATTTTGATTGGCAGCATCTTGATGATAAATCCCGTATGTCGTTCGACAGAGTGTATAGTCTTGCGCAGACGACGTCCAAAAACCAACATTGCCTGCCTGGTCCTCTGCGGCCATTTTAAAATAATACTTGATTCCATTATTGAGTCCATTCACCCAGGGCGTATCAAAAGCAATTGAGCCAGCTCCACTGCCGGTTGTCGGAACTGAAGTCGCGATACGCTGATACTTTCCGGCATTTTTTTTTGGGTTGATAGCTCCAAAACCGACTTCGTCGTAATACAAACGAACCGCAGTGAAAGTTGTAAAATTAAACGCCGGATAGCTTGTATCTGCATCAACCACTTTGAGTTTAGCACTCTGATCGCCAGAAGCGACGTCGAAGTAGCAAATAGGCCCGTTCGAACCATTATCACAGCCTGGATTTAAACTTTGGTAGGCAGGAGAAGTATTGCCAAAGACTTGCTGAACAATAACTGTAATCGTAACATAGTCATCAGTTCCAGATCCTGTCGTACCAGTCGTGGGTGTTGAAGTTGCGACACCAAGACCGCTTCCAGAAACAGAAACCCCAAGACGCATCTGAATACTAAAGCCACCATTGGCGAGAGTGCCAAGCGTTTGCGGAGTTCCGCCTGCAACAGTGGTAAGAGCCGTGATGAGATTATCCCAAGTAATTGTGATCTCAATTTTATTATTCACCGGCACAGCTACAGATGGAGTTACGGTATATAAATTTGTCTGAAAGGCAGTGGCGCCAGTGCTATCGGTGAGCATTCCAACACCAGCAGCAGTTGATGAATAAAAATCAAATGTTAAAACAGTTGCGGCTGTAATTTGTTTTTCATTGCAGGCAACAAGCGCTGAATCTCCAGTGGTCGTAGAGAGGTTGGCATTTGCACACGTATCGCACGTACCGGTTCCTGCAGGACAATTCGTTGGATCTCCGGCGGCTCCGCCATAAATAATGTAAAGCCCGTTTGTTGTTGTCGTCGGTGTCGGACTTGTACCTGGAGTTGTGGGCGTCGTTGCTTGGCCGGTAAAGCCAGAGATCTGAGACGCCCCAGTTGGTTGCGCAAGAGTGATCACCGCAAACGCGGGACTTGCGCTTAAAATGAGCGAGACTAAAGTAAGGAAATAAAGAGGCCTAAACTTCATCCTTCGATTGGACCATCTTCTAGTCCAGATGTCAAAAAACGGATTTAAGTGTTGCTAAACAGACGTTCGGCAATTTGAATGCCGTTGAGAGCAGCACCTTTTCGTAAATTATCCGAAACCACCCACATCATCCAAGTATCTCGTGAATCATATTCTGGATGAATGCGTCCGACATAAACCGGATCTTTTCCAGAGGCAAAACTCTGTGTTGGATACTTTTCTGGATGATTTGCAGGCCAAACGTCCAGACCTTCGCCCAGTTTGAGAGTCTCTTCGATTTCAGTTCGAGAAATATCTTTTTTCTTAAGAGTGACCCAAACTGCCTCAGCGTGTGAATTGAGAGTTGGTACTCTCACCGTAAAAGCAGAAACCTTCATGTCGTTTTGTCTGAGGATTTTTTTAGTTTCGAAAATAATTTTTTTCTCTTCGCCGCAAAACCCGCTGTCATCGAACTCACCAATTTGCGGAATCGAATTGAAAGCAATATTTTTTGGAAAGATCTTTCCTGATTCAACTCTTGTTCCACGATTTTGAATACGTGCGAGTTCTTTTGTTGTGCTGTCGATTAGTTCGGTCATGCCGTCCCGGCCGGCGCCACTCACAGATTGGTAACTTGCAACACGAACCGATTCAATACCGTATTTTTTTTGCAAAGGACTAAGGGCAACAACTAATTGAATCGTCGAACAATTGGGATTTGCAATAATCGTAGGCTGAGATTTTGAAAGTAAATCACCATTTACTTCAGGAACCACCAGAGCAAACTCATCATCCATTCGGAAAGCAGATGAATTATCCACGGCAAAAGCGCCACTTGCGACCGCTTCTGGGGCCCATTGTTTACTGATTCCTTCGCCAGCAGAAAAGAAAACAATATCGAGACCCTTAAAGCAACCCGCACTCAAAGTCGAAATCGGATATTCTTTTGAATTCAAAGTGCGAGTCATTCCTAAAGAAGCATCGCTTGCAAATAGCTTCAGATCGCCAACCGGAAATTTGCGACTTTGCAAAAGTTCAATGAAGGTTTCTCCAACCACTCCTGTTGCGCCAACTACGCCAACATTGATTTTCATTCGTGTTCCTCGCCGTGATGAATTCCACTTTGTGAGATTTCGTTATCGCCATGCTCGTCTGAAACTTCTTCATGAAGATCATCCTCAACGCTTATGACAGCAGGTTTTGGTTGTGGATGTTTGCCAATCTTGAGAACTCCAAAGATGGCTCCTAAAAGCGCATATCCCATGAACAAAATAAACAACATAACCTCAGGTTTAGTTGCAATCACAAATACGAGCGCAACGCCGATAACGAGATACCAAAAGGGTTTACGTCCTTTGAGATCGATATCTTTAAAGCTGCGATACCTGAAGTTGCTGACCATTACAAAGGCTAAGAGAATTGTCATAGCAAGCAAGTAGTAAGAGTGGCTTGCCTCAATTTCAAGTTCTGTAAAAGCAAGCACCGAACTCGCCACAATGCCTGCGGCCATTGGAATCGGTAGACCTTGGAAATAATTCTTTTCAATGACATTCGCTTGGACGTTAAATCGCGCAAGTCTCAAAGCACCACAACAAGCAAAGAGAAAGCTTGCCAGCCAGCCGATACGACCGAAAGGTTGGAGGGCCCAAAGATACAGAAGAATTCCGGGAGCGACACCAAAGCTCACCAAATCACAAAGCGAATCATATTCGGCACCAAATTGGCTGGTGGAATGAGTGATGCGAGCAACACGTCCATCGAGTAAATCAAAGATGGCTGCGCCAACAATTGCGTAAGCTGCATGAGTGAAGTTTTGTTGAATCGATAATACAATTGCCACAAAACCAAAAAACATATTTCCAGTTGTGAGGAGGTTCGGCAAAACATAAATGTGCATGCTCACGCGCTGTCTGATGCGTCTGGTACGGTTTTTAACCGCTTCAATTCTTTTGTCGCCAACCACAGTGAGCTCCTTAGATTCCGAATCCGCCAAATAGATAAAATAAAATCGACAAGAATAAAGCACAAAGAACTGGGAATGTAAAATTATCATCGAGCTTTCCGATCGGGATAAGCTCACTAACCGCACCAATCACACCCGAAAGAGGACTCACGATAAAAAGGCGTTCGATCATGATATTATTTTGGTAGTAGTAGATGGCAGAGATGAGACTGCAAACGAAGAATGCAGCCATCGTACCTTGCAAAGTTTTGTTTCCGACAATGCGATCTTTGCCGTAGCGGATTCCAATAAAACTGGCAATTGGGTCAGCAAAAGCCAAAAACAGCAGGCTCAAAATCACGATGTGAGGCGGAAAAAACGTGAGAACCAGGCCGCCAACAAAGAGATACGACATACCCGAGACTTGAGTGTACTCACTTTTTCGCATCACCCAGCCGAATGTTTTTAAAACGATAACATTGAGGCGTTTAGATCTTTGTCTGAAAACATCAAGCGGAACAAAAACTAAAATGAGAGGAACCAAAATGTTGATTGAAGCCTGTTTCCCAAAATAAGTATAAATGAGGGCCATCGTTGAAACGCCACAAACATGCCATATTTTGCGGGGCAAGTGGATATCCTCCCGACCCCTCAAATGGATTGAGTGAAATTTTAAATCGTGGCTATGCTCTTCGGTCATTATCCAGTCCTTCAAACTTGGGGCAAACCATGGGCAAATGGGCTTAAATCGGCACTTCGGTGTTTGCGATCTGTACACTTCAAATGCCTGAATTAACTGTAAAAAGCAACCTAGTTTATGGGGGTGTTAGGCCTATCTAAATTCTCTCGGGGGCGGTGCCCCCTAAGGCTCTTAAAAGACGAGCTTTTGTGCGTGGTTTTTGCATTTCTTATTGGTGGGAGAATCCATGTCGAAAACGAGCCTTCAAAAACACTTATCCAAATGGCAAAGCCTAATCTTAGTCATTTTGGTGTTTTTTGGGCTCCCATCTTATGCCGAAGAAATGAACCGAAATTACGAAGATCACCCCGGCTATGTTTCAAGCCTTGAAAATGAAAAAAATGATCCAGGCGTCGAAGTTCCGTTTATCGATAAGCCGGCCGCCAATCAAATTTCTTTAAAAGAAAAGATCTTTAATACCGAACTCTCAAAAGAATTCAAAGATCGCTACGAAGACAAATTCGGACGAACCGAGCCCGAACGTGTTTACAACTCTCCCAATAAATATACCTATTATGACGATCTCTATACTTTGCAGGGAACACCCTCTCAAGTAGACGATCAAGAACGAGCATTTGGTAACTACATGATGGCAAGACTTGTTGAGTATCACTTCGATAATTACTTGAAGAGTGATCCATCGATGCGAACTATTTATGAAACTAAAGAACGCTTGAGCCAAGTGAAAGTCGAAGTCGATGAAGTGAAGTTCGATGCGAAATACGATTTAGCCGGAAATTTAATTGATTTGCGAGCGCGAGCCCCTTTATTTGATACGAAAATTACAATTGGTTCAGGGCAGAGAATTTTGTCTTTCACGCGGGCCCAAACGCCTACTGTTGGTCTTGAGGCGCGCTACCTCGACATCGATAAAAAAGTTGCAGGAATTATTACCAAAAGATTCACCCGATTTTTAACGACGAGTTTTACTGCGTCGGCTTGTACGGGTGATTCGACTGCTTCGCCTCGGGAGACTTTGTATCTTTCGGGTTTGAGTTATAATTTTTAGAGAAAATTTCAGGGAGCGGTCTACTGGCAGCAGTCACCCGTCGGCGGTCTGCCAGTTACGAAAGCCGTTATCAGGTATCATTTTGCCTGACCCTGAAATTCCATTTGAGAATGCAAAAAATTTTTGTTAACTTAAGCACTCATCTCTTCCCCGGCAGTGCGTGACTGTCTTTAATGCAAAAAATATTAAATTCTGTTTCTGGTCCTTGGGTCGCCGTTCTTTATTCTGATGATCGTAAGTGTTCTTTTGAAGTTCACCTTGAGAACTATGAATTTCCGAATATTACCAGCGGACCAGACTCCAATTGGTACCGTGTACTATTTGAGTATAGATCACCACAAAGCTCTTATAAATTTAAGACGACGTGCATGGACGCGAAGAGTTTCGAATCTGCTGTTTACTCCCTAAAATTGTTTCGTGCCTTTGTCGATAGATCCCATTGTATTATTTCACCGCCATATAGAGAGGATGTTGAAATCAATCTAGTTGTCAAAAAAGCTAGAATTCGACGGCGATTCAGAGATGGTATTTTTCCCAAATTTGAGCCTCGAATGTCGGGGTTGTTTGTTCAAGGCAAAGTGGGTCAAGTCTCTTTTCATTTTAAAAGCAATCGAGTCGAACTTAAAAAATTTGGGGACAAAATTTTAACGATGACCCAGGCATTTCCGGTTCGGTATAGGCATAAATCGATTCCTTTAAATCCGGTAAAGGGTCTTGAAGGCAGTTTTTGTGGCAATCCGCTGAGTGAAGGAGTTAAAAACTGGTATGTGAGTTGGATAGAGACTTCAATCGCAATAAAATTGAAGCCTGTTTTGCGTGTGATTCATCGTCAAAAAAGGAGGCATCGACTCACTCAAACTAAATTAAACGAGCTTGTCGGATACGCAAAAACAAAGTGCCGAGAAGAGGAAGTTGAATCTTGGAGATAGTGCGTTTCAGGGTCAGGCAAACTGATACCCGAAAACGGCGACTGAAGCGGGCAGACAGCTAACAGAGGACCGCTGCCCACAAACTGCCGCACCGAATTGCGAAAAGCTACGAGGTACTTTCTATTTATTAACAGTCGACATATCAGGATACCGATTACCCGACGTGAGCCCTCGCGGAATCATGTCCTCAATTTGATCAAGCTCACTCTGAGTGAGCATCACTTCAGACGAGCCTGCATTCTCTTCAAGTCGTCTGACACTCTTTGTTCCTGGAATCGGAACAATGTCCTCGCCTTGAGCCATCACCCAGGCAAGAGCTAATTGTGCTGGTGTCACTTCTTTGGTTTTCGCCAAGCTTTCAATATGCTTCACAAGCTCAAGATTTTTTTTAAAATTTTCGCCTTGAAAGCGCGGATGATTTCTTCGCACGTCATCAGCGGCGAGATCATCAATCGATCTATATCGACCAGTCAAAAAGCCTCTTCCGAGTGGGCTATAGGGTACAAAACCAATTTTAAGTTCGCGTGTGACTTTCAGAATTTCACTTTCGACATCGCGAGTCCACAGCGAGTACTCAGTTTGCAAAGCAGAGATCGGAAAAGTCTTATGTGCTCTTCGAATTGTATCGGGCGCGGCTTCAGAAAGTCCAATATACAAAACCTTACCGGCTTTCACCAGATCACCCATCGCGCCAACAGTTTCTTCTATGGGAACGGTGGTATCGACTCGGTGTTGGTAGTAGAGATCGATATGATCAACGCCAAGTCGTTTGAGAGAATCGTCACAGCATTTTTTAAGATAGTCCGGGCGGCCGTTCACTCCCATAAATTTTTTGTCAGGACCGCGGACGTTTCCAAATTTGGTTGCGATGACAAATTCTTTGCGTTTTGTTTTCACAGCCTGGCCAATTAAAATCTCGTTGGTGTGCGGGCCATACATATCAGCCGTATCGAGAAAATTAACTCCGAGTTCAAGTGCACGATGGATCGTCGCAATTGATTCTTTGTCGTCGCGTCCAGTGTAAAAGTCTGACATTCCCATGCAGCCCAGGCCAAGGCGTGAAACTTTGAGACCTTGATGTCCTAAAGATACTTGTTTCATAAAATCTCCTTCAAAGGAGATCAGTGTGCTTGAGATTTTGCGATTGCGCGAGTGAAAACATATTCTTGCTCACTGCTCTGATGATCTGAATTGGTCAAAATTATCTTGAAGTGATTTTGACCTTCTTTAAGAGGGATAAAATCGGAAGTTTGACGTTCTTCGTCTAAATTAAAGATAGTCGCTTGATACGAATTTGTTTCATTTATGATGCTTGTGATCTTGTAGTCGTCATCTTCATGCGGACAAGTTTCATAGTGAAAACGTAACTGTCTAGACCCGCCTGCGTCGATTTGCGAAATTTTTCGTCTGCAGGGGAGCTTGAAATCTAAGATCTCATCCGCGACATCGAGTACGACATTGCTATTAGTCTTCTTAAATCCTGCGGGCATGCGTGATCTTTGTGCCATCGCGATTGCCTTAGCAACAGTCGTTGGTGGCATCAAAAACATTTTGAGCTCGATGATGCCAAGACATAAAACTAAAGCAAAAGTCCAGGCTATGATTTTTTTCTGTGTATATTCGCTCAAAATTTCAGTTCTCCGAAAGGCTTCTCCACAAGGAGCTTTCGGCCTTTTGAGCTTAAGCGATGAGCCTAGAGTCTACTTTTTAGACTTCGGTAAGATCTCCGCGGCGGATTTAGAAGGGTTCGCGTTGATCGCAATACTGCGATTTGGGCCCTTCATTTTATCTGAGGCCTGGATGTCAGAGTCGCGAATTTTTTCGACTAAGGTCTTGAAAGTCTCATTGGTTGAAACTTCGGGGCGAACTTCGCTTAAAAAATTATCGATGAGTACGAGGTAAGTTTCCTCAAATTTAATATTAATATTCTTAGATTTAAGTCCTGCACAGGCTTCATTCACAATGTCTTTCAGGGCCGAGTCGAACGAGTGCATATCGTTCAACTCCTGGCGAACTTTGTTAAATAATTTTGATCTCGCGCCGTCCTGATCCGGACGGGACAGAACGATTCGCATCGCATCTCGTAGGGCTGTGACAGCTTCTGGCTCAGAAAAAATCTCGCCTTTATCGTTAACTTCGATTTCCTGCTTGGCCTGTATGTCCTGAGCTTTCTTAATTTTTCTGCGAACTATGTCACTAAATTGCTCTGAGTTTTTAAGCAGGAGGTCAGAGGCGGTAATCTCAAGTCTCGCCTCAGCAAAATGGCCAAAAAGAAGTGTTGAAATAAGTGTCACGCCAAAGATCAAAGAAAAGTACTTTTGTTTCATAGAAAAATTCTAACAATGAGTTGCTGATACGGCAACCAAGAGAGAGCCGAACTAGACTGGGTAAAGCCTTGATTCTGCGATGGGTTAGGTTCGTTTTTTATTTAGAGGATAGCCTGTCCTATGGCAGTATCGTCACTTAGTAGTTGTTAAACACAAATGTTATGAACATGGAGGATAACTTGAAAAAGTTTAGTTTGCCGCTTGGATTTTCTTTGATCGCATTGGCGTCGTCTTTAGTATTGTCTGCCTGCGCTCCTTCTGCCACTCAACTCAAAAAAGTGATGGAAGATAACCCAGACATCATGTTCAGCGTGATTGAAAAAAATCCGGATAAATTCATGAAAGTTGTCAACGAAGCGGCTCAAAAAGCTCGCCAAGTTGAAGAGCAAAGATTTCAAGAAGATGAAATTAAGGCTCGCGAAGAAGAATATAAAAATCCTAAAAAACCAGTTATCAGTGATGATCGCGCAACCAAAGGCGACAAATCAGCAGCGATTACAATTGTTGAGTACTCTGATTTTCAATGTCCATATTGCAGCCGTGGCTATGCAACTATGAAAAAAGTTTTGGAAGAATACCCAGGTAAAATCAAAGTTATCTTTAAAGATGCTCCGATTGTTCGAATTCATCCAAATGCGATGATTGCGTCTCAGTATTACGAGGCTGTTGCTATGAAACAGCCAGCTAAAGCGAACGAGTTTCATGATTATATTTTCGAACATCAGCAAGATTTAACTGAAAAGGGCGAAGCTTTTCTTAAAGCGGCTGTTAAGAAACTGGGTCTTAAAATCACTGATAAAGACGTTCAAAGTAGCGAAGTGAAAAAACGCATTGAAGAAGACCAAAAAGAATTCGAAAAATTTGGTTTCAGCGGAACTCCAGGTTACCTCGTAAATGGTATCTCTCTTAAGGGTGCATACCCATTTGACGAGTTTAAAAAGATTATCGATCGTCAGATCAAAGGTTCTTAGTCGAACTTTCCTTCACTTTGATTCTCGAAAGGGACCCCATGGGTCCCTTTTTTTATCGTGCGCCTGGTAGGGCGCAAACCTAAGAGGTGACGTAAGTCCCAAAACAGTCTAAGATTAGCTCAACTATGGGTAACGAATCTAAAATTGCCAAACCAAGTTGGCTCAAGGTCAAAGCTCCTGCCGGAGAAAACTATCTGCGTATCAAAGATATGCTTGGCGAGCTTAAGCTTGCGACTGTCTGTCAGGAAGCGCGTTGCCCAAATATTGCCGAATGTTGGAGTGGTGGAACAGCGACCTTTATGCTGATGGGCGAAGTTTGCACGCGCGGTTGCAGATTCTGCAATGTCAAAACCGGTAATCCCAAAGGTAAAATCGACAACGAAGAACCTGAAAAAGTGGGCTACGCCATTGCTAAAATGGGTCTTGAGTATGTCGTGATCACTTCTGTTGATCGCGATGATTTGCCAGATCAAGGTGCCGAGCACTTCGCGCGCACCATTCGCACGATTCGTTCGGGCGATCCAAAATTAATCGTTGAAATTTTGACTCCCGATTTTCGTGGCAATGAAGCTTGTATTGAATTGCTGGTGAAGGCAGGTCCGCACGTGTTTGCTCACAATATTGAAACGACTGAGCGCCTCACTCCAAAGGTACGAGATCCAAGGGCGACTTATGCTCAAACTTTAAAGGTCTTAAGTTTCATTAAACAAGTGGACCCCAAAAAGTATACCAAATCATCGATCATGTTGGGCCTTGGAGAAGAGCGTGACGAAGTTTTGCAGACCTTGCGAGATTTGCGAAAAGTCGGTTGTGACATCGTGACTTTTGGACAATATTTACAACCAAGTCATCGGCATTTAAAAGTTGAAAGATATATCACGCCTGAAGAATTTGCTGAATGGAAAGTACTTGCTGAAGAACTCGGATTTTTATATGTGGCGAGTGGGCCACTGGTTCGAAGTTCTTATCGCGCCGGCGAATTTTTCATGAAGGGCGTAATTGAGAAACAAAATTTAGAACTTAAACAGGTTTCAATTTAAGAGGAGAAAATATGGCACTCAAAGAAATTCAACTTCCCGAACTCGGCGAAGGAGTTACCGAAGGTGAAATGATTAAATGGCTCGTGAAAGTTGGCGACAAAGTTTCTGCCGATCAGGCGATTGCCGAAATCATGACTGATAAAGCGAGCGTTGAGGTTCCAACTCCTGTTGCTGGAACAGTAAAAGAATTTAAATTAAAAGAAGGCGACGTCGCAAAAGTTGGTATGGCCATGATTGTTTTGGATTTAGATGGCGCTGCAGCTGCGGCACCAGCTCCCAAAGCGGCGCCTGCCCCAGCTGCCTCTGCAGCGGCTGCAAAAGCACCAGCGCCAGCACCCGCGGCGATGTCAGCCGCTCCAGCGTCGGCTACGGCTCGTGCGAACGGTGGGATGGATGTTTATCCTCCTGCTGCAGCTTCAAATGTTTTGGCTACTCCTGCGACTCGCAGACTCGCTCGCGAAATGGAAGTCGATATCAATTCAATGCTCGGTAGTGGCATTGCAGGACGCGTGACTCGAGAAGATGTTTTGAGCACAAAAGGCTCGGGCGCAACTTCAGCAGGTGCTCCGATGATGGCGCCAACGGCCCCACGTCTTGCTTACGCAAGCAATCAGGCGCAGCTTGAAGAGCGTGTTCCCCTTCGCGGAATTCGTAAAAAAATTGCTGAAAATTTACAAATGGCAAAACACATTATTCCTCACTTTACTTTGATGGATGAGGCCAACGTCACAGCGCTTTTCAAAATGCGTGAAGATCTAAAAGCCTTAGCTGAAAAACAAAATGTAAAAGTCACGTACTTGCCATTTGTGATGAAGGCGATGATCGCAACCATTCGCGAGTTTCCACAATTCAATGCTAGCATCGACGATGCTGCGAGCGAAATCGTTTACAAAAAATATTTTAACTTAGGTTTTGCTGCGGATACTCCAAATGGTTTGCTCGTACCAGTTGTGAAAGATGCAGACCACAAAAGTATTCTTCAATTGAGTCGTGAAATCGTTGAGCTCTCTAAGAAAGCTCGTGATGGCAAATTGGCCCTAGAAGAAATGAAACATGCGACAATCACGATTACAAATATTGGAAGCGTTGGTGGGACATACGCAACGCCAATCATCAATCATCCAGAAGTTGCAATTTTGGGAATGTACAAAATCACTGAAAAGCCAATCGTAAAAGATGGTAAATTAGATGTCATTAAAGTGATGAACTTCACAATTACTGCTGATCATCGTCTGATTGATGGTGCCGTTGCTGCGAATTTCTTAAAAGCATTTATTCAACGAATCGAAAATCCGGGCGCTCTCATGCTCGATATGATGTAAAGAAGGTTTATAATTATGGCGCAAAAATTTGATGTTACGGTTGTTGGAGCAGGTCCCGGTGGTTACGTAGCCGCGATCCGCTCGGCACAATTGGGCTTGAGCACTTGTATTATCGAAAGAGAATATTTGGGCGGTGTTTGTCTGAATGTTGGATGTATTCCTTCAAAGGCAATGATTGGTGCTGCGAATTTTCTTCATCGCATTGAACATGATGCTCCTGAAATGGGAATCAATATCAAAGGCGAAGTTAAAGTCGACATGAAAAAGTTGATCAGCTGGAAGCAATCGGTTTGCGATCGCATGGCCGGTGGAGTTGAACAACTTCTCAAAGGTAATAGTGTTACGATCATGCGAGGCGAGGCGAGCTTTAAATCTCCAACTGAACTTACGGTTAAAACTTCAGGAGCAACAGAATCTATTCAAAGTAAGTATTTTATTTTGGCAAATGGCTCGCGACCAATCCAAATCCCTGGATTTGAAATCGATGAAAAAACTGTTTTATCGTCGACAGGCGCGTTGGCTTTAGCGGAGTCTCCAAAACGCGTCGTGGTTATTGGCGGCGGTTATATCGGACTTGAGATTGGGTCTTTCATGGCTAAACTTGGTACTCAAGTCACGGTTGTGGAAGCAAACAAAGGCTTGTTAGTGGGTCTTGCGGATCCAGATTGTGTTCAAGTTGTCGCTCGCAAACTTAAGAAGAATGGTATTGAAGTGATGTTTGAAGCCAAAGCAAAATCCTACAAAAAAGTGGGTGATGGCGTGGAACTCACAATCGAACGTGCCGGCAAAGAAGAGAAAATCAAAGCTGATAAAATTTTGCTGACGGTTGGCCGCAGACCAAATTCAGATCAAATGAATATTAAACAAATTGGCTTACAGTTGGATGAGCGTGGATTTGTAAAAGTGAATGCTCAACGCAAAACTAATTTTCCAAATATTTTTGCAATTGGCGATGTCGCTGGTCAACCAATGCTGGCCCACAAAGCAAGTCACGAAGGTGTTATGGTCGCTGAAATCTGCGCAGGCCACAACCGTGCTTATGATGCTAAGACAGTTCCGGCTGTTATTTTTGTCGATCCTGAAATTGCTTCTGCAGGAATGACCGAAGAAGAGTGTAAAGCAAAAGGCTATAATGATTTGAAAATCGGAAAGTTCCCGTTTGCAGCGAACGGTAAAGCCGTTTCAATGTTGGAGACGGATGGTTTTGTAAAAATCATTGCTGATGCGAAAACCAATATCGTTCTTGGAGTTCACATTGTTGGACCCGAAGCGAGCAATCTTATTTCAGAAGCGGCACTCGCAATTGAAATGGGCGCTCGTGTGGAAGATATCGCTTTGACGATTCATCCTCATCCAACTCTTGGAGAAACGATGATGGAAGCCGCCGAAGCAACACTTGGTCATGCGATTCACATCATTCAAAAACCTTTAGGTCTTAAAAAAGACACAACCGGCGCACGAGCTCAGGTTTAAACGTGGACATCGAGTTATCGCGGGAACCTCATCAAATTGCATTCCAAAATTGGGGACTACTCGGTTACGAGGAGTCCCTTCGACGACAACTTGAGCTTGTTGATCTCGTCGGCCGTGAACACGCTCGAGAAACTCTCGTTTTTTGTTCTCATCCTCCAGTTGTCACTTTAGGTCGCGGGACATTGCCCGGTGATCTTTTTTCATGGAAGGGTGAAACAGTTGAAATTAGTCGAGGCGGGAGAGCAACTTATCATGGACCAAGCCAATTGATTGCTTACCCAATTATAGATTTGAGTTTACGTGGTCGCGACCTTCATAAATTTTTTAGACAAATTGAAATGGCTATTATTGCAACTCTCTCTGATTTTGGTATCGAAGCTGAAGGCCGTAGTTTGCAAATGCAAGAAGATCTCGAAATCGAAGCGACCGGTGTGTGGGTTGGATCTCGTAAAATTGCTTCGATCGGAATTGCCGTACGTAGATGGGTAAGCTTTCACGGACTCGCACTCAACGTGGATCAAGATGCCGAGGCCTTTCAAGGATTGAAGCCGTGTGGCTTTAGTTCAGAGACCATGATTTCAATGCAAGAAATTTTGGGAGCACCGGTCAATCGTTTGAAGGTCGAAGAAAGTCTCTATAAAAATTTAATTCGGGTTTTAGGAAGCTAGAAAGAGCGCAACAGTCTGTTGGCAGCGGTCCTCGGTTGGCGGTCTGCCTGTCTCCGTGTCAGTTATCAGATATCCGTTTGCCTGACCCTGAACAGCTTTATAAAAAATAATGATATTTATCCTGCACCTTTTCAGGGCCAGGCAAACTGATATCAGCTAACAGAGACTGGAACTGGCAGACAGCTAACTGCTGCGGCTCCCTGTATTACTTTTTCTCAATAGAAAACGCAACCTTCTTAACCCCAGCCGATTTGATGACATCAATTATCTCCGTCAGCTTTTCTAAGGTCACTGATTTATCGGCCGCAAGAATCGCAGCCGTATCGGGTTTGTCTTTAATCACCTGTGCAATGAACGATGTCACCTGTTCAAGTGTCGTTGCTTTACCGTTGAATGCGATCGATCCGTCACGGCCAATCATAATATTTAGCGGAGTTGATGGGGTCGTATCTCCACTCGCCGCTTTTGGAAGATTGATGTCGATACTTGGCTTTAGCACGAGCGGTGCCGTTACCATGAAGATAATCAGTACAACAAGAATGACGTCTACAAGAGGGACAACGTTAATTGCAGAAATGGGTTCGTCGTCGCCACCACCGAGTTGGCCTGCCATGGGTTATGCCTTTCCCTTTGCGTACGCAAGACATAGTTCTTTCACACTCTCGAGGCTTTGCATGTGGCCCTTAACTGCCTTTTGAAAATAATTGTACGCAATAACGGCTGGAATCGCGACTACGAGACCGATTGCTGTTGAGATCAAAGCTTCTGCGATTCCAAGCATGACGGCTTCATTGCCAGCAGTCACATTGGCTGAGAGATCTTTAAATGCTTTCATGATTCCGAGTACAGTTCCAAGAAGACCCAAAAAAGGTGCGTTCGAGCCAACGGTTGCTAAGAAGTTGAGTGAGCGCTCGAGGGCGGGCTTTTCAATGAGAGCAAATGAGTTGAAAATTTCTGCTAGTCCTTCGGCGCCGTGTTCTTTAACGTGTCTCAAGCCATAAGAGAGCCCACGACCTTCAAGTGAATCACGATCTTTACTGAGGTCTTCAAGTTCAGCTAAGTTGTTTGATTGAAGAACTTCTTTGATTCTCACTTTGATTTTTTTGCTTGCTGAGGCGACTTGGCGAAGAGAAAAGAGTCTCTCCAGAATTGTAGCGATGCTAAGAACACTTAACGCGAGCATGATCCACAAAATTACCTCTGCTCCACCTTGCGCAATATTAAAAAGTTTTTCTGTGAGCATGAATTCTCCTCGTAATTAAAGATTTGCCTTCACTCAATTATCTCTAGAGTGTAAAGATGGGGTCAAGGGATGATTGAAGAGAGCACTAAAGTTATGAAATCAAAAAATGTTAGGCTTTGGTCTTGTTTGTGTCTGTTGGCCATTAGTTTTTCTTCGTGCTCTCTCACAACAAATCGCACATCTTCCATACTCGTCATTATGGTGGATCAACTAGGCTTTCATAATATTTCTTGCGGAGAAAGTTCGACTGAAAATTCGAAAAGCAATCCTTGGCAAGGAGTTTCGGGCTTTCAAATTCTCTGCAATGAATCGGTTCGGTTCACACACGCTTACACGCCATCGACTATGAGCGTGAGTGCCGCGGCTTCCATTTTTTCGGCAAAGTACCCCATTGAGCATGGACTGAGACACAATGGAAATCAGTTTCTAAGTTCAAAATTTAGAACGGTTGCGGAAGTGGCGCTTTCAAAAAACTTTCGTACAAGTTTTTTTTCTGGCGGACCGCCGATGTTTCGTAAATCGGGGCTGGGCCAAGGTTTTGAATATTTTGAAGATAATATTCAAATTAATTTAAAAAGGTTTTATCGACCCGCTAGCGAAAGCATGAAGCTTTTTTTAAATTGGCAAGAGCAAGAGAATTCCCGGCATCCGTTTTTGTCAGCGATTTATTTAGCGGATCTACAATTTGAAGATGTTCCGACAACAAATTCTTTAGGAGAGGTTCGCGAAGCTTCTTTTTCAAGTCAGATTGAGTATCTTGATGAATCCTTAGGAACCTTGTTTCAAGAAATGAAAAAGAAAAAGATCTGGGATTCAACTATTATTGTTGTAGTTGGATTAAACGGACACGGGAGCGAAGAGCATGAAGAAATTCGTGCCGTGAATCTTTACGGTGAGGGGACTCACGTTAGTCTTTTTGTCAAACCAGCTGGAGAAAGCAAAAAGGACGTGCGAAACTTTGATACAGATGTGAGTCTCGTTGATGTCGGAACAACTCTCTTTGATTGGCTTGGTCTTGTGACAGTGCCTTCACAAGATCCGAGCCTTAAGAGCTTTTCATTTAAGGATCTTTTAAAAGATCGAACGACAAGCGATCAAAATAGACGTTTTATTATTTCAGAATCGGCTTGGCCTCAATGGCGAAATTTGGGAAATACTCGTTTTGCAATTCGATCGAATAACTTGCTTGTTTTCAATGATAAGCTTTTGAGGGTATTTGACACTCTTGAAGATAGCTCTGAGTTGGTAAATCTAGGTACGGCAGGATTTCGCAATCCGGCCTTGCCAAATATTCGAAGTTTTTTTTCGACGCACGAATTGCCGAGTTACGAGCCACTGAAATCAGAACAAAGAGCAAAATTTTCGATCGCGCAAGAGCTTTGGCGGGGGGTACGGCCTAGTAACGAGTTACTTCAACGGCTAAGTACTCTTTCTGAAAAATACCCTCTTGATACCCAACTTATGAATTGGAAAGCCATATGGGATTTGCGGTT
>JAYUEB010000249.1:0-1922 GCA_043739525.1 Bdellovibrionales bacterium | reverse complement strand
TGCTGTAACTCAGTAACATCTTCGGCCACAAACAAAATTCTATCTAGATTTCCATTTTCGTCCCAAAGTGCATTAGGAGATAATTTAAGTATAGAATTTTCAGTTTTTGATTTTTGTCGAACTATTTGGTTGGGTAACTCTGACGCCATAAGGCCCCATTGGAGTTCGTCTTCACCATATACGACACTTAGCACTGTATTAAAAGAAGATAAGTAACGTTTACGCTCATCTTCGTTGGTCAGCATAGTTTCAAAAAATCTTTGTCCGCCGATCTTTTTGCCAAATATATACTCTGAATACTTAGATACAGGGTCTATAATCTGTAAGCTCTTATCGACGGTAAAAACAGCTTGTCGCATATTATCAAGTAATACTTGGACCTTTTTTGATTCAGTAGCGATAGTAGTCTGAACTTCAAGCTCGTGTCTTAATTTTGCTTTCTCTATTTCAATCTGTGCCGTTCTGAAAAGCTTCAATGACACCGAAATGTGACTGGCTAGAGTCTCAAAAAGTTTTAAGTCATCAAGCGAAAACAAGCCTCTGGTTAAAGAGCTATCCAAATAGACCGCGCCAAGGGCTTGACCCTGCATTTTCAGAGGAACGATCATCAAACTACGGATCTTAAATAATACGATACTTTCTGAAGTTAATTTATCTAACTTGGCGGATCCCGCTAGTATAACCGGTTCAACCTGTCTAAATGCCTTGCCTAGCGCTGTTCGACTGTAACTATTTTGATTTTGGACCGGCTTTCCCTCGGCTGTTAGTGTAGTGGCAATCTTTAATTCTAGCGTTTTTTCATCTGCCAAAAAAATAAATCCTCGCTCTGCCCCAAAGAGCTTCACGATTTGATCTAGGATCAAATCACATTGCTCCTTAAACGAAACTTGTTTTAAGAAAACAGAATTTACGGTTAAAATCGCTTCAAGTAGTCGGCTGATTGCGAGACCTCCTTCGCCCATGTTTGTATACGATTGGGAGGTCGATGCTGCAGCCGTTTGAATAGGAAGCACACTTGCGGAGTTCGCCTGATTGATTTCGATTGAGTTACCTTGAATCGTCGAATTAACGATGACTGTAGAATCTGATTTAGCTTGAGAAATTCCCTTCGGAACAAACACATGATGCTCAAATTCTTCGACTAACTGCTCTAGCAAAATTTTCCAGTTGTTTTCGAGAGCTAAAGCAACACATGAGGAAAGCATGATTTTCATCAATTCAATCTGATTGTTAATTTTCAAAATCTGGGCTCGCTCTCTGAAAATTTCAAAGAGCAATAAATAGTTTCCAGAATCGCTTGCCATTTTTTCGGCCAGCGCCAAACTCCGATTTGCCGCACGAAATTGTCCAGTACGTCGAAAATATGCGCCCTCGAGAAAGTGAAAATTTGATCTGAATAAAGGGCAGTAAAGCGTATAAGAAAGATTGCGCAAAAGATTAACGAAGTCATGTCGTTTAGAAAATTTTTCTTCTTTACTTACGGCTCTATCCCATTGGTAGAGAAATAAAAATGCTAAGTTTGCTCTCACATTTCCGACCATAGGGTCACCATTGCTGATCGTCATTCTCTTATGTAAACACGAAATTATTTGCTCGGCAGTTTGGTCTATTTCTCGGGTGATACGTCTTTGATAAACTTCGGTGTTCATTGTATAGCGAAGACCTAATGGATTGAAGCGAAGAGCGTTATTCATCTCCAGCGCCATCTCTTTTATCTGCAAGGCTTCACGTTCCCTTCCTACCACGCTAAGCTGCAACCAAACCTGACTATAGCTAGCCAGAGACGAATGGGGAGGAACTTTGACAATTTTACTCTTAACTGCATTGTTTACTTGAGTGAGAAGATCAATACCCTTAGTGAAGCTACCCCTGAAGCCGTAAAAGTAGCCCATAAGCACAGTCAATCGACTGAACTCCCAAGG
>JAYUEB010000248.1:0-5855 GCA_043739525.1 Bdellovibrionales bacterium | reverse complement strand
TTTCTAGATCTCATGAAATATCCGGGTTAAGGAGTTAACGTATGAGATTTTTAGTTCTGCTGCTGCTTGCCGTTTCGATTTTACCAACTGCCAAATCTTTTGCCGACGATGGCCAAAGTTTAAGAGCTAGGGCCCGTGGAGAGAATGCGAATCTCGTTAAAACAGATGATTTCGGCTTAGGCGTAAAATGGGGAACCATTACGGGCGTCAGCGGCAAATACTGGGCAAACGAAAACCAAGCTTGGGAAACAACAGTTGCTTTCGCGGATTCAAATACCGCGGTAGGACTCGACTATCTTTGGAATTTTCGCGGAGTCGTGTCTCAAATGGACAAATTTGACGGAGCCGACAGCTTTGTTCCGTTTGTGGGCGCCGGCTTACTTTCAAGCTTTGGCGGAAGTGCATCGAACACGCGTATCTTTAACCACGACACAGATAGCTTCAATTTGGCTTTCCGAATCCCCCTTGGAATCGAATACATGCCTACCCAAGTTCGACTTGGAATTTTCGGCGAAATCGGCTTGGGCTTAGGCTTTGTACCGACTTCTTACAGCTTTGCAACAGCCGACGTCGGCGCACGCTATTACTTCTAATACTGCCCAGGACCAGGCAGGTTTTGTCTCATTCAAAACCTGCTGCCTCCTCTCAGAACTTATTTGACGAAACCCCCGTTTCCTCTGCATAATCTGTGCTTTTCAAAGAGGAACTCCATGTCAAAAAAAGACTTATTCGGCGACGACATTAAAACAGACGTAAAACAATCAGACTCAGAAGATTTTGCTTCGCTTTTTGAAAGCAGCCAAAAAAATCAGATGCGAAAACTGCGTCCTGGTGATTCTTTTAAAGGTGAAATTTTATCCATCAATAAAGAAAGTGTTTTTGTCGGTACCAATACTCCAACTGATGGCGCTCTTCCCGTTCGCGAAATTTTAGATGAAAACTCTCAGCCAAAATTTAAAGTTGGGGAAATGATCGACGTAGTTGTCGTTCGCCTGAAAAACGATGAAATATTACTCCGCTACAAAGGTGCCGGCTCATCATCTTCGGATGTCGACAATTTAGAAGACGCTTTCGATATGGAACTTCCTGTTGATGGCAAAGTTCTTGAGGCAGTGAAAGGTGGCTTTCGAGTTCAGATTCACTCACAAAAAGCTTTTTGCCCGATCAGCCAAATTGATTTAAAATTTGTGACGGATACCGCAAGTTACATCGGCAATAAGTATTCATTCATCATCACACAGTTTGATGCTCGCAACATCGTCGTCTCTCGCCGAAAAATCTTAGAGCTCGAGAAAGCAGAACACGAAGGCCAGTTTTTGCTCAAACATAAAGTCGGAGACATTATGGATGGGACCGTGAAACGTCTTGAAAAGTTTGGCGCATTTGTCGAGCTCGATGGCGGCGTTGAAGGACTCTGTCACATTTCGGAAATGGGATGGTCTCGCATTTCAGATCCAAGTGAAGTTGTCCGGCTTGAACAAGTTGTCAGCGTCAAAATTATTCGCGCCGAAGAAGAAAACGCGCGCCTCAAAATTTCACTTTCGATTAAACAGGGTGGCGGAGAGTCAGATCCTTGGTTGAGCGTCACTCAAAAGTTTTCTGTCGGATCTGTTGTTGATGGAACCGTTGACAAAAAAGAGAGTTTTGGATTTTTCGTTCGAATTGCTCCGGGAATTACGGGCCTTTTGCCAAAATCAAAATTGAAAGAAAGCCCTGAATCTCAAGAATACGAAAATAAGAAAAAAGGCGACGTCATCAAAGTTCAAATCGACCAAATCATGTTTGAAGATCGCAAGATTTCACTTCGTGTTCCGTCAGAAGTGGCTGACGAGTCATGGAGAGGTCACCAGACAAACCAAAAAAGTTTCGGCACGATGGCAGATCTTTTTAAAGGCCTCAAAAAGTAGTCTAACGACTTTGTTGGAGATTCCAGTCACGAATCCAAGCTTCAAGCTCCGGTGGGCCTTTAGTATGTCCGATAAGCTTTAAAATTTCTGCTGGGCTAACGGACCCGCCTGTCTTTTTCAAAAATCTTGCTCGAACGACAGAGGTCGCCATGAGAACATCTTTTACTTTGAACTCTTGCCCTAGAAGAAAAGCCTTTTCATCCCATCCGATCACTCTGCTCGTAACGTGAAACTTTTGAAGGAGCTTAAGCGACTTATGAAATCGAATGGTCTCGGCAACAACCACAGGGTAATAACCGCTTTTGCCTATCTTTGCTTCGAGGCCCGCACGAATCGTATAGTCTGTACGCGCGAGATCACCGATCGAAAAATAAACACCATTGTTCATATGACGAAGAATATCTAAATCGGTCCACCAAACTCGAAAAGGCGTTACACACGGACCAAACGTCTCACACGCAGTTCTCTTGCGAGAAAAAAGTAAAATATGCAGTAGACGAAAAAACAGATTCATGGAGTCTCTTGGAGGGAATCACAAAATTGTTCGAATTGAACCTGAGTTTCTTTATCCAAAAAAATGCTCTGCTGATTTATTTTTGTTCGAGCGCCATGAATGATGAGACAATCTTTTTCATTCACAGAAAAGTCCATCGTTTTCAGGATTTCAAGTAGCTGATCTCGTGCCCATTGGCCTTGTGCCGAGCCTACGATCAAAGCCACTTTCTTTTTCTGAGTTTCTTCGCTGAAAAGCCATTCAAGACCGTTTTTTAAAATACCTGGGACCCCGTGAGCGTACTCAGGAGTTGAGATCAAAATGAGATCGCAGGTTTTGGCAACTGATCGCATACGCTTAACCAGCTCAGGAGTTTCTTCACTATATTGTAGATCGGGGTCAAAGTAGGGAAGCTCTGCTAAATCAATAGCTTCCCATTGGTGACTTTTAAAATAGATCTGAGCCGCATTCAATAGGGCCCAGTTTGAAGATTGATGCCGAATACTGCCACAAATTCCGAAGATTCTCATATCTCAAAAGTCTAGCACCAAAGACTGAATCTTCGAAATTATTTTTTATGAAGATCAAGAAGAGCAAAACTCATAGCCTCAATTGCGAGCGGCGACGTGCCTTTATAATCTGGCAAAAATCGAGGCGAATGATTTGAAGTCTTCGGGTCTTTTTCATTGCGCTCGCCAACCCAGAAAATGAGCGAAGGAGAATTGACTGCAATACCCAGCTCGCCAAAATCTTCACCACCCATAATGGGCGCCGTATCGATCACTGAGTTACTTCCAAGTTTCTGGATCAGCACATCTTTAACATGAGATGAAAGTTTCGGATCATTGTAAGTCGCATTGCTTTCTTCAGGATAAGTGACTTCAGGGTCCGGAGCACCCGAAGTCTTTGCAATACCGAATGCAACTTCTTTAATTCGCCTTTTGAGAAGCTCTCTCACATTCGAATCGTAAGAACGCACTGTCAGCATCAACTTAACCTCATCTGGAATAATATTGGCCTTAGCACCCCCGTGAACAGCGCCAACACTAATGACACCTGGCTTACTCGCGTCTTTTTCGCGTCCCACAATCGTTTGCAACTTCAAAATAAACTCAGCCATTTCGATAAATGGATCAATCCCCATATCTGGTTTTGAGCCGTGTGTTCCTCGTCCTTTTAAAGTGACATGAACTGTGTCGACATTTGCCAAGGCAAAGCCCGAGGTGATTCCAATGACTCCTCGTTTGTACATTCCCGAAGTGTGAAGAGCTAAGAGCTGATCTGGTTTTGGAATTTTTTTGTAAAGTCCATCTTTGATCATGGCGAGCGCGCCGTTCCCACTTTCCTCTGCTGGCTGAGCCAAGAAAATCAAGGTGCCCTTCCACTGATCTTTACTGTGACTCATGACATATGCCGCCCCCATCAAAGCTGCTGCATGAAAATCGTGACCACAAGCGTGCATTTTCCCGGGATTTTTACTTTCGTAAGCGACATGGGTGTCTTCCGGAACTGGAAGAGCATCGAGTTCTGTGCGAATCAAAGTTGTCGGTCCGCTGCCGTTACGTAAAACTCCGACAACTCCGGTTTTGCCGATACCTTCTGTTACTTCAAGGCCGAGGCGGCGCATCTCTTCGGCAACTTTACCAGCCGTGCGTGTTTCTTCTCCGCTGAGTTCTGGATTTTCATGAAGGTCATAATAAAATTTTTCGAGATGACCTTGATCTTCTTGAATCAGCGCTTTGATCCCAGCCGACTCATTTTTAACTTCTGCATGAACAACAAATGAAAGCAAAAATGAAACGAACAAAATAAAACTTTTCACATATTTCTCCGGTAGCTAAAAATGATTACTTAAGAATAACTTTTGAGGCGTGAACTTCACTTGGGCCATATAACTCGTGCTTGATGAAGTTTGGCGCTTGCCCCCAGCTTGCTTCACTTGAAAATCCACTTTCGTTTGTTGGACTATCCGCTAAGTACGCAGTCACTGCGAAATAGTAAACTCCCGGCGCAAGACCTGTTACGGCCCCTTGAGTCCCTTGGCCGTTATCCATTTTGTTTGGATAATCTCCCGAAGAAGTTCCCCAATAGATATTGTATCCGAGGCTTTCTGTTATTGGAGTGCCATCCATGTGAGACGCTGGTGCCGTCCAACTGAGGCGCGCCGTACAAACATTTGAATGCAACTTGACGTTGCCTGATTCAAATCAGAGTTTCCGGCTCCAAATCTTCCGCATGAAACGAGCGAAAATAAACTTAAAAAAAGAAATGAAATTTGATATTTTTTCATAGCAAGGACCTACCAATAGGTGCCTGTTCTGTCAATCAGGGCCAGGCTTACTTAAGCTTATCTTCAACAAAAGACTTTAACCTCGCAAGGGATTGGTCCCACCTTGCAGAGACCTGCTCGAGATACCTCGTCGTTGTTGCAAGCTGCTTCGGATCAAACTCAAATAAGCTCTCGCGGCCACGGCGAATACTTTTGACGACAACTACTCCTGGCGCTGCGAAGATAGGCGCCTGAATACGACGAATGGATAATTTAGATCGGCTAGCCGTTCCGAAAACTCATATCAGCTTTTGGAACACATTCGCAACAATACAATTGACCCATTTTCTCAAGGTGATAGAAAGCTCAACTGAACTAGGGGTCATATGAAACACATTCTTTTTAGCTTCATTTTTTCTGCTCTCTCTTTAACTTCTCAAGCCGGGGAGGTTTGCAAAGACGCAAACCCGGTCTTCACAGGTCAATCTAAGAGCCTTCTTGAAAAAATTGCAAACCTAAAAGTGGCAGCACATCTCGGTGATTGCGATGTTAAAATTTGGTTTCACGATGTGTGTGACGAAACAACACACGCATTTTTGTATCGCGGAGTTGATGTCGTGATTGGAAAAGATCCGAATCCATATGCTCTGCGAGGCTACGACCACTACGACACATTTCTTTGGAATTTTGCAGCTGACGGAAGCATGATTTTAGACTCAGATATTCAGAAGTTTAGTATGGATTCTGAAAAATTAAATTATGACTACCACGAAAAAGGATGGTCAACTTTTTTAACTCAATTGAGTTTCTCAGATAAGAATTTTACTCGCCTTGAATTCACCGGATTAGAATCCGATCAAAGTGTTTTTGAACATTTGATTTGCGGCAAGTAATTTCCCTGGCATCCTATCTGCAACGGTCTCCTTTAAAAGGAGATCGCAATGGAACAAAATCATTTTCAAATTGAAAGCGCGGCTTTTAACGACAGTCGAGAAATCCCCGAGATATACACTGCTCATGGTAAAAATATTTCTCCTCCACTCAAATGGTCAAACGTGCCTCGTGATGCGAAAGAATTAGCACTTATCTGCGAAGATCCCGATGCACCACAAAACCCACCCTACATTCACTGGGTGGCCTATCACATACCCGCTGTACAGCCTGAACTCGAAGAGAACGCGAGCCA
>JAYUEB010000247.1:0-1925 GCA_043739525.1 Bdellovibrionales bacterium | reverse complement strand
ACCCGATTTGGATTTGGAGTGGGACTTATCATTTTTCTAAATGATTTACGGAGCCTTCAGTTTGGCGTGATACTAGCAGGCCTGAGCTCGTTGATCCTGTTCTTAATTTTACTTATTTTTGGGGAATATTTAGGCCGTATTTTAGAAGAATCGCAAAATCGCCCGCTGTACTATGTTCTCTATGAGAAAAACTCGAATGTCAGCATGGTGGATCAACGTAAAAACATAGTTGAAGCCTCATTCAAAGATTGATTTCAACGGGGACCCTAGGCTAGGATTGTCCCTATGACAACTGCTCAAAATAAGTTTATTCCGGTGATTTTATCTGGAGGAATGGGGACCAGGCTCTGGCCGGTTTCGCGCGCGAGTCTTCCGAAACAATTTTGTGAATTTTTAGATGAATCGCTTCTTGAAAAAACCATTAAGCGACTCATGCCTCTTGGCTCGGTTTGGACACTTACGACCAGCGAGCTCACCACGCTGACCAATCGAGTTTTTTCACAGCTGGGTATTCCAAAGAATCAAATTTTGTTTGAACCAATGGGCAAAAATACAGCGCCCGCGATCGCTTTACTTTGTCATCAAATGAATTTGTCAGGAGATAGAGATTCAGTAGTCGGAATATTTCCGGCTGACCATTTGGTTATTAACGAAAAAGAGTTTCAGAAAGCTTTAAAGCTTGCTGCACTCGCAACTGAAAAGGCTCCGGTGGTCACTCTCGGAATTCAGCCCGAGTATCCTGCAACGGGCTTTGGTTACATTGAGGTTTCTCAGGACAAAACGATGAAGCTTGAAAATTTAAGCGCTCATCCGGTTAAGTCTTTTCGCGAAAAACCAGATTTAAAAACCGCCGAGAAATTCTTAGTCGACGGCGACTTCTTTTGGAATGCGGGCATTTTTGTCTTCAAGGTTTCAAACATGATTTCGCTTTTTGAAAAACTCATGCCTGAGCTCTGGACTGAAATTGTCAAAGTGAAAAAAGATCTTTCAAATTTAACTGAGATTTACTCCAAATTAAAATCGGTCAGTATCGATTATGGCATCATGGAGAAACTCAAAGACCAGATGTGTGTTCCCTGCGATATCGGCTGGAGTGACTTAGGTTCATGGGACGATGTCGCCCGCTTTGGAGAACCACCCTTTTCTTTGCCTCTCGCAAATTTTGCTGAGGCCTTCAGTCATGAGTCAAAAAATAATTTTGTTTTTTCAGATCAAAAAAAAGTTGTAGGCCTGGTTGGGGTTGAAGACCTGATTATTGTCGATACCGAAGATGCACTATTGGTTTCAAAGCGTGGTTCGAGCCAGAAGGTGCGTGCGATTGTTGAGAATCTGTTAAGTATCCAAAACAAATCGGCCAAGGAGCATCGTTTTGAGATGAGACCTTGGGGAAAGTTTGCGATCTTAAAAGACGAAGATTATTTCAAATCAAAAATTATTTCTGTTGATCCGCGTGCTCAGATTTCTTATCAGTCTCATACCAAGCGCACCGAAAATTGGATTATTATCAAAGGGCAAGGCGAAGTCGTGCTCGACAACAAGGTCATTTCGGTGAAACTAGGTGATTCGGTGCAAATTCCTTTAGGGGCAAAGCATCGCATGCGCAATACGGGCAATAGTGTTCTTGAGTTTATTGAAGTTCAAACTGGGAGTTATTTTGGCGAAGACGACATCACGAGATTTGAAGATGACTACAACCGTGTTTAAACTCTGGTTGCTAGCTTGCGTTTTATTTTTGGCTTCTGGGGCACACGCAGCCAGTTGCGGATCGCTCGCAGCCGTTCAGGGCACTGTTGACGTCTTGAGAAGCCAAGTAAAATCGGGTGATGAGGCCAGTCGTTTTATTGTCGCCGGCAAAAACTTTATGTCTCTTGAGTGTGATGACGTCGTTGTCACTCGAGCTCAGTCGGTCGCAAAAATTATTTTAG
>JAYUEB010000246.1:0-1925 GCA_043739525.1 Bdellovibrionales bacterium | reverse complement strand
TTTATTCCTGTTTCATTTGTCTTAGTAACCTAATGAAATCAGATATGTTTGGACCTCTCAACTCTTAAACTTCAACTAAGCCTGGGGCATGGCCGTTTGGAGCATCGACAATGATAAGTACAACAGGAGCTACAGGTGTGGCAAACTCACCACTAGGAAATGCATGATATGCACACTGAAGAAAGTTTAAGAAAAAAAGCTATAGAGTATACGTGGCTATGAATTTACCTGCGCGATGGCGAGGGCTCAGAGGATTTTGTCGAACTCACAGGTATTTTTATTTTAGCAGAATCTCTCTCACTGGGCCCTTTTTCGTTTATAATGCGATTTAGTGAACCGTGAGTCTTCAACACAGAATTTGTTTCAAGAGGCCATGACAAGAGATGCTGTCGGAAGAATTTCAACCAGAAATGAAACGCTCAACGGAGTTACAAATTCTTATTTCTATATTTACGATGCCGAAGGAAGACTCACTCAAGTCAATCTCGGAGCAAAAATAATTAGTTAATATACCTATGATGCAAATTCCAATCGCTTAAGTGCTAAGTATGGAACTGCAGTTGATACTTTAGCGACCTATGATATTGATGACAATTTACTGACATACGGCACTACCAGTTATACTCACGATATCAACGGAAATTTAGCGACTAAAACAGCGCTGACCCAGTTACCAGAAACTTTTAACTATGATGTATTTGGAAATCTCAGAGAGGTCGCAATTCCGGCTTCAAGTACTAGTTCAGCTGCAACAATCGACTATGTGATCGATGGTCTTAATCGACGAGTTGGCAAAAAGCTAAATGGCACATTAACAAAAACCTATTTATATCAATCACAAACCCAAATTGCAGCCGAGATGGATGGCCAAGGGAATCTTATTTCAAGATTTGTGTACGGATCTAAAATCAATGTGCCTGATTATATGATCCGTGGTGGTGAGGTTACCCCAAAATTTCGGACCACTTGTAACTTGAGTCTCGCCGTGTCTAACTGACATGAGGAGAGAAAATGAAAACAAGGTTCACGGAAGAACAGATCATCAAAGCGGTAAACCGCAACCAAAATGGCGAGCCAGGAAAATCAATCGCTCGTGATTTGGGAATATCCATTCAAACGCTTTATTCTTGGAAAAAGAAATATAAAAACATGACGGTGAACGAAGCGAAAAGACTTCGCGAGCTCGAAGCAGAGAATTCGAAGCTCAAAAGAATCGTCGCCGATCAAGCTCTCGACATCGTGATGCTTAAGGATGTGAATTCAAAAAAGTGGTAGGGCTCAATTCCCAGAAAAATTCTGCGGAGTATTTAAAAACAAAATACTTCGCAAGCGTTCGCAAAACTGCGAGCGTCTTGGGCCTGAATCGATCGACGATGACCTACAAGCGAAGAAAATCAAAAGACGAAGCGCTCGAGAAGCGAATGAAAGAACTCTCAGCCAAACATCGAAGGTTTGGTTTGCCGAGGCTTCACTTTCTTTTGCGGCGGGAAGGTTTTGTCGTGAGCCATCACCGAACAGAACGTATCTACAAGAAATTAAATCTACAAATTAAAAACCGTCGGAGAGTAAAGCAAATGGCTGTCACGAGAGTTCCGCACAATAAGGCAACGACGCCGAATGAGATTTGGTCTTTTGATTTTGTATTTGATAAATTTGAAAGTAATAGAAGTTTGAAATGTCTTACGATCGTTGACGATTGTACCAAGAGAAGTCCCGGCCTTCTTGCTGCGTATTCGATTCCTAGTCGCGATATGATTGCATTTTTTGATTCTCTGCCAAAGCTTCCTAAAAAACTTCGCTGTGACAATGGACCAGAAATGAGCTCAAGAGAATTTATGAACTGGGCATTTAAGAGAAAAATTGCGATAGAATATATTCAGCCGGGAAAGCCGATTCAAAACGCGTTTGTAGAATCATTCAACTCA
>JAYUEB010000245.1:0-1927 GCA_043739525.1 Bdellovibrionales bacterium | reverse complement strand
ATTTCTTTAATAGTCGGGACAAAAAGAGACCCTAATCCCGTGGTCTCTTTTTTTTAAAAGAATTTATTTGGCTTTCAATGCTTTAATAGCAGCTTTGCAGGCTTGAGCCGCAGCTGTTTCGACACCGGCTACTGTTTTCTTTCCATCGGCGACAGCGTCGACGCAATCAACCCACAATCCCATATCAGCGCCTTCTTTATCACCTTTTTTATGCGCGCCTACTTTGAACCCAGCGGCTTTGCATGCAGCTACAGGAGCTGTACACTCTGGCGGAACAGCTCGAGCTGCCAAAGCACTCAAACTAGAACCCAACAAAGCGAGCATAAGAGACAACGAAATTAATTTCATAAAAACCTCCTCATAAGTTGAGCCTTAAAGGTACCTTGTCGCTTTTCGCAATTCAAAGCATTATTTCAGTTCGGCTCGCTTGTTTTATCTTATTGCTGTGATCACTGACCTAAAATATGCCGGCATTTCGGGTCGGGGATACCAAGTGAGTGCGATCGAATCTTCCATTGTCGCGCCACCATTTAAAGCGATGAGATCGCCGCTTTCGAGATGAGGTTTTGCGATTTCTTGGGTGAGAGTTCCGAACCCGACGGCCTCGCAAAAAAGTTTGATAACAGCTTCGTTATTATTTGCAAAAAGTCTCGGTCGCCCGAGATTTTCGGCGAGCTCAAATTTTTTGAGATAGTTGAGTGAGGTGGAATCGCTCTCGTAAAAGTCGATTAAACGCTCAGAAGTTAAGATGTCGTTTATCCTTCGGCCTTTCCACTTTTTAGATGCGACCAAGACGTATTTGTCCGATTTAAGTATTTTACTATCCATCTCATTCGGTACATCTAAGACTGAAACGATTGCAAGCGCGGCTTTTCCTGAGCGAACTAAAGCAAGTCTATCCTCTGTGTCTGTAATAATAAAATTGAGATAGAGCTGAGGCCACTGGTCAAACAGTTTTGCGCATTGTTCGATTACTCTAGAGGTCATCACACTTGTGGGACCGGCGAGGCTTAAGAAAACGTTTTGGTTTTCTCCGGAGCCAGAAATGATGCCCAGGGTTTCTCCTGCTAGGTCGATGGCCCCTTTGCAGTATCGTAAGAGCACTTCTCCTTCGGAGGTCAACTTCATCCCTTTGCGGCTTCTTAGAAAGAGCGTGGTTTTAAGTTGAGACTCAAGAGCCCGAATTCTTTGCGGGACAGCGGTCTGCGTGAGACCAAGCTCAGCAGCAGCACCATGAACGGTACCTACGTTGTAAATGGAAAAAAAGGCCTGAAGGTTCGGGTTTAGTAAACTCATTTAAATTCATTAATACATCAAAACAATGAATTATTCAAACATATACCGAATGAAGTATCCTCTGCCGAAGAAACTTTGAAAGGAATATTTATGGCACAGATTATTAGTATTGGTGAAAAATTTCCGACTTTTTCGTTGCCGGCAGTGGTTTCTCTAGAAAAAGACAAAGAATTTTCTACCGTCACCTCCGAAGCATTGAGAGGCAGATGGTCGATCGTATTCTTCTGGCCACTTGATTTTACATTTGTATGCCCTACCGAAATTGTGGAGTTCAATAGGTTAGCACCTGCATTCAAAGAACGAAGTGCCAATATTTACGGTATAAGTCTTGATAGCAAATATGTTCACCTCGCCTGGAAAAAATCCAGTACAGACCTGAGTGGCATTGGGTTTCCGATGCTAGCTGATAACAAACGTGAACTGAGCGAGACTCTTGGGATTTTGCATCCAGTAGCCAAGATTCCATTGCGCGCGACTTACATCGTTGACACCGAAGGGATTGTACGCTGGCTGGGGCTCAATGATATTGAGGTCGGGCGCAACGTCACCGAAGTTTTAAGAATTTTAGATGCATTGCAAACTGGCGAGCTTTGTCCGGTGAATTGGCAGCGTGGACAAAAGACGATATGAA
>JAYUEB010000244.1:0-17756 GCA_043739525.1 Bdellovibrionales bacterium | reverse complement strand
GTGCGATCCCATCGCCTTTTTCAAAGGCTTAGCAAAGGCCCACATCGCAAGTCCCGTTACAACTCCAAGCCCGGTTAAGAGCAAGAAGAAATTGGTCGCAGTCATAATTTTGTTCTCGAGCAATACTCCGATATAGCCAGACAAAATATTTCCGAAGAAACTTGATAGGAACCACATTCCCATCATGAGCGAAACGATCCGCGCAGGAGAAACCTTCGTTACAAGAGAAAGGCCAATTGGCGACAGGTACAATTCTCCTATCGTTAAAAGCAGAGTACAAAACACTGGCCAAACCCAAGAGCCTTTTTCTTCTCCCTGAAGCGCCACGAACACCATGACGATAAATGAAAGACCCAGAATAATACTTCCGATCGACATCTTCGCAACACTTGAAGGCTCTTTGCCTTTTCTATTTTGCCATCCCCAAAAAACATTCAACAGCGGCGCTAGCAAAAAGATGAAGAGTGGGTTGAAAGACTGAAACCATGTCGCAGGAATATGAAACCCGGCGATGACTGGCCAGATGGTCTTTTCATCGGCCCAAGTTTGCAACGTGTTTCCCTGCTGTTCGTAAACGGCCCAGAAAACCACATTGAGCATACAAAGCGCAATCAGCGCCCAAACTCGAGTCTTCTCAGAAGAATCCAAGGATTGCTTCTTCTGACTCTCAGGAATCGCTTTGGTCTCGGTGAGATTATCGTTAGCTAAATATTTTTGCCCAAAAATATAAACGATAAGCCCAAGCACCATTCCAACTCCAGCGGCACCAAATCCCCAATGCCAACCGACCAATGCACCGAGAGTTCCGCATACGAGATTGCAAATTAAAGCGCCTAAGTTAATGCCCATGTAAAAAATAGTGAACGCGCCATCACGTCGTGGATCATCTGGAGCATATAGATTACCAACTTGAGTCGAAATATTTGGCTTAAAGGCTCCGTTACCTATGATCAAGAAAAACAGTGCAATAAAAAACCAATTTTCAAATGCCATTAAAAAATGGCCAATGGCCATTAATGCTCCGCCTAAAACAACTGTTTTGCGTTGCCCCCAATATTTATCTGCGAGGTAACCACCGAGTAAAGGAGTCAAATAGACGAGCCCCGTATAAAACCCGTAGAGAATACTCGCATGGCCTGCGGGCAAGCCATTTGCCGGTAGAAAGTGAGTCGCAATGAAGTCCCATCCGAGAACTTGGTGCGGATCACCGGGCTTAAATTCTGTTCCACCCTGAAGAATTTGCCTTGATGTGACAAATAAATATCTCGCCATATAAAGCTTTAGCAAGCCACGCATGCCGTAATACGAAAAGCGCTCCCACATTTCGGTAAAAAACAAAACAAATAAGCCGATGGGATGCCCCAAGAAGGTTCGGGTGTCTCGAACGCCATGTGCTTTTTCAAAATTGACCGTTTCGGCTTCATTGAATGTAGACGACAAAATTCCCCCTTGGTTTTGATAGTTTTTACTTCAGGAATAAAAACTCTTCTTGGAATTTTGTAGTCAATATTCTGATATTTGGCAAATCTTCATTGCATATTTTTATGAATTCATGAGTAATGTTCGCATGTCGAAATATCGGATTGAAAAGCATCCCAATCATAGTTTCAAACTCGTATATCTGAAGACTATTTCAGCACAACTGCACTTCTTAAGTTTAGTCGCGGGCCTCTACGGACTATGGGTTTTCATCGTATCTCCCAAGGTGGTCGGCTGGGATCTCGTTGCCTGCTGTATCTTCGCGATTGCTGGATGTACGACTATGCTGGTAAGTTCGACTTACCATTTCATGAGTGATGGTTTTCGACTGACGCCCCACTTTGAACTCATGCTTGAAAATCTCGACCATTTTACGATTTATTTTTTCATTGCCGGAACATACACCCCCTTCTTAAGAAAAATTATTAACGATCCTTGGCGCACTTATCTCCTATCGGCGGTTTGGATCATTGCGATCTTAGGTGTGCTCTACACATTTTTTAAGCCCAAGCTTCCGAAATGGGCACAATCGCGCGTCGTCTACACCGGTATTTTTTTAGCAATGGGTTGGATTCTCATTCTACGTATTGGTGAAGCCTGGACTCATATGACAACCAATCAGGCCGCATTTCTACTTCTAGGCGGATTATCTTACTCAATCGGCGCTCTTATTTATATTTTGAAAAAACCAAACCCGATACCAAATATTTTTGGCTTTCATGAAATCTGGCATGTCGCTGTGTCAGGCGGTTTTTTATTTCACTATCTTTTAGTTTACGATCTCTACATTACTCAGGTTTAGGAGAGAATCGCAATTGAGCCTCAGCTTGATAAGGCTCGGGCGCCAGTCGGATCTTTCGTTTCGAACTTGTGAAGTTCGATTTTTCATCGGAGATATGATCCGGCAATATCGTACGTAATAACTCAGAGAAAACTTGATCCATATCATAAATGGAACGCACTTCTCTTAAAGCATTTTCGCGAATATTTTTGCGCGCTAGAGGATTGCGAATGAGATAAAGAGTTTGAGAAACTAAATCATCGACATTCATCGTTTGAAATAAAAGGCCATTGACCTTGTGATCAATAATATCAGGTACCCCACCCGCATCAGAACCAATGACGGGCACTCCGCAAGCCATTGCCTCAATCAAGCAACGCCCAAAGGTCTCACGATGTGAAGGCATCCAGAGAATATCCATTTGAGGCAGAACCTCTTCAATCTGAGTGGTAAAGCCATCAAACTTAACTTCATTCTCAACCATCAGTTTTTTGCATAAAGCTTGAAGATGAGGACGGATTGAAGCTTCTCCTGGAGTTTCGTCTCCCAGAAAGTGAAGAATAATCTTTTTCTGAGTCAATTTCTTTAAACGAGCGAGAGCCTCAATTGCGAGGTCTTGTCCCTTTTGTGGATCAAGGCGAGCTACGATACACAAATGAATCTCTTCTTTGTTTTCATCAAAGCGCTGAGCTGGCTGAAACCTTTGTAGAGACACGCCATTCGGAATAATCTTAATACGACTTGATTTGAGCCCCAATAATTCGATCATGTTTTGCTTATGAAGTGGCGTCAGTGCGATCCATTGGTCAATCTTCGAAAACAAATAGCGATGCCAGATATCCCGTTTTTTCGATTTATAGAAAGTATGCGAGAGCATCGAAGTCTTTCCTTTTAATCTTCGCCAAACAAGTCCCCGCAAAGCGCGGTGTCTGTGAAACAAAAAGGCCGTGTCATCTGAATCTAATTTTTCACGCATGACATTTTCAACAAACTCAGATGCTTTTCGCCCCGAGTAAACGATTGTTGATTTCTCATATCCAGATTCAATTAAGCTTTTGTGTAAGGCTGTACCTTCAAGAACAATCACCTGCGCGTCGTGACCGTTTTCAATGAGCCACGAATGAAAATCGTGAATCACCATTTCTAGTCCACCGTAGCCTGCTGAACTTGTTCCTTGAACGACGCGAGCCATGAACCCTCAAGCTAAAGCGCTGTGACAATCAATTTAATAATCTGGTACACATAAATTATTAACGAGAAATTGTCGCTTTTCAAAGCTTATTTCGAGGTCTATTCACAAGATCTTATTTTGAAATTTAAAAATTCTCGGACCACGACCTTGAGTCCTCAAATCAGCCAAGATCGTGTAAAGAATGTGAAAATAGGATTAGAAAATGAGATACCCAGAAAGCTGATAACGAATGTCTTTCGCGACGACTCCGCCATTTCCGTACTCCGTATCGATGTAGTCATATTCGGCAGCCAAACGAATTTGAGAAGTAAACTCATGGTAGTAATTGGCAAAATACACTCGCTCACGGTCATAGGGATTCGATCCACCCGAAGTCTTCCCAGCAGAAGTCACAAGTGAATTGATGTTATTTGACGTCAGCACGCCAAAGCCTGCACTCACCCAGTCCGGCATTTCATTGGGAAAGTGATATTGCAAATTGACGTTATACGAACTGATCTGAATCAAGTTAAAATTATTACTGACGTCATAGTCACCAATACCCCCATCAAGTGAAGGCTGAAGACTTGCGGATCTGCCATTTAAATTGGCCGTATTGGTGAGTAAATTACTAGCAGTGCCGCCAGTAAAACCTGATAACTGATCTCCATAACCGCTCCCTTGTGTGAATGAGGCTGTTAACGACAGATTATTGCTTATATTTTTCTCACTTGCAGCAATGATAGGAATAAAGAGGTTCGCGGCAATTGCAGAGGCACTGTAGTTAGTGGTGTCGGTCGCAACGCCATCGTTTGACGGGACGTTGATTTGTCTCATTGTTCCTGAAACCGCAAGACTCATGGGCTCAACTTTTCGGGCAGAGGCACCCCCCACCATATAGCCTGATCCACGACAGCAAAACGCAAATCGCAGTCCAGCCTGAATATCAGGAGCATTGGAATCAGACTGCGGAGGACGTGCAAATGCGAGAGCCGAAGTGAGTATACTACCACCCATTTCCCAATTTTTAGTTCCTCGTACTTGCGTTGTTCGTGAGTAAACAAGTGCTGGCAACGGAGCAACACTTACAGAAGGAGTAAAATAGTATGGCTGCCAACCAAAAAGTTCCCAGGTTTGACCTGCTAAAATTTCCCAGCCGTTGTTTTCAGATTTTAAATAAGCGTGGCGTACACGCATCGTGGGATTATTATACAAACTTCCTTCGGTGTTGTTGGCAGTCGCCGAAACATTTGGGTCATAACCTAAAAGATCGAGCTCCATTACTGATTTCGTTCTCCAGCCATTGATTTCAGGGGGAGTGACAACAAAACTAAGGCGTGAATTTCGAATTGAAGTTTGAAGTCTTCCGTTTGCACCATTCGCCGTATTTGAAGTCGCAACCGGCGAATTACCTATCACTTCACGAAAGCTTCTCGTGCTATCTGAAATCACGTCCGTTTCGATAAAGCCACTGAGCTGCAGCTTCCAATTATTTTGATCAATGAGGCTGACTTCTGCTTTCGAATTAAGCGGATTTAATACAAAAGCGAGAACAAGCAAAAGATATTTAAACGACATGAAGACCTCCCTGTAATTTGGGCGATCATTTACCGAGTTAAAATTCTTAGCAAGCGAGATTGACGACTTAAACTAAAATGAAACCAAAGCCTAACACAAAAACAATTATGGCTTCATGGCCCCCCGTACAGGATGAAAGTCGCGTCGCCATTTTAAAAGCCTAGTCTAAGCTTTCTTATTCGCTTAGCTTTGTTACAATTTGAAATATATCAGGAGAACACCCATGAAAATCTTAAATTTCGTTTTTGGAATATTAATTTCGGGCAACGCATTTGGATGGGGTCAATACGGACATGAAACGGTCAATCAAACTGCTATCGATCTTTTGAGTCCAAGTGATTCGATTGGTGCTTGTTTTCAAAATCCTGCAGCCCGATATCTTATGACGAGATATGCGGTCACACCTGACATCGAGTGGAAAACCGATATGCAAATCAAAACTTTAAGCCCTGAAGATGCCAAAGCGAGACATCAAGATGACTGTTATGAACATCCCCTTCATTTTTTTGAAGCAGATGCCTTTGTGGCCCCTAATTCAGATCCAAATCTTCTTTTTAAAAGTTTTTCTGCAGAATCACTTAGCGGAGATTATAGACAAACAGCATTTAAAGAATATTCGAAGATGATGGCCGCTAACATCAATTATATTTTACAGGTACAAGCTTCTAAACCAATTGAAGACAAAACGAATCCATCTGCTAAGGACGTTGTTCTTCACGGAACCGCACCTTGGCGCGCTCGAAGTCTCTACATGGCAGCAATTGAAGCGATGAAGAAAAAAGACTTTCAACTTGCGGCTCTTTATCTCGGAACCATGGGCCACTATATTGGCGACATGTCGCAGCCCTTTCATGCAACTCTCAATTTTGACGGCGGCTATCCTTCAGATGCAAAGACTGCAGGTATTCATCACGAAATCGACACCGGTCTCTTTGAAACCATGTGGACCTCTTCTGAGAAAAAGAAACATACTGAAAAAGATGAAAACGACGTTTATGCTTCATTTGACGGAACCAAAGCGGGCGTGCAAACTTCAGCCAAGGCTGAGTTCAGCCAACTACCGACTGAAGTAAATGAACAAAATATTGTTTCTGTTATGATGGACCGCTTAGTTGCATCGGGCTACCCGTTAATCGAAACCTATTTAAGTGCGTACCAAGTTCAATGCCAAGATGCGAATGCGACACTTGTCAGTCAAAACGCCAAGCATCGATCGGTTGCAAGCAAAAATAAAAACCCATCTGATACTCCTGCACAACCAAAATCTGAAAAACCCTATTGCACTGAGCTTCCCGGAAAAAAAGAAGGCTCAACAACAGTGCGTGACATTGGTGTTGCTCGAGAGAGAAAACTTTTTGCCTATTCAGTTCCGCCTGTCATGAAAGATGCGTTAGAGGCCCGTCTCGGAAAATCTTCAGCTCTTCTCGCGAAGCTCTGGATCTCTGCTTGGAAGGCCGCAAATCAGCCAAGCTTTGGAGATTGCAGCACCTGGAAGTTTGATCAATCTTATGCAATAAAAAACTATTTGAAACCTGACTACTACCCAACCGGTTTTGACGGCATCACAAAACCAAGATGTTCAGAACGCGAACCAAGCAGTACTAAGAAAAAAGGTAAATGAACCAAATTAAGAAACAAAAATTAGAAGTACCTACGACTTTGCCCATGACGTACTTCTATGAGAAACATGCCAAGTCTCATAATCGTCTGCTCATTTTTCTGCATGGTTATACCGACTCAGCTGAATCTTTTTTGAGAAGAGCTTACGAAGCACCTTGGTTAGATCTTGATTATCTTGCGCCAAATGGTCCATTCCCTATTCCGGTTCGTTCGGAGCAAGGTTTCAAAGAAGCTTACTCATGGTATTTTGAAGATCACTCGATTGGGCGTATTATAATTCCAAAACAAGTTGCTATTGATATGCTAAAAAATTTGCTCTCACAACTCGGACTTGAAAACTGCCAAAAAATCATTGTTGGATTTTCTCAAGGTGGCTTTTTAGCACCAAAACTTGCTGAAGAACTCACTCACGTTGAAAAAATTATTGGCATTGGCTGTCTTTATCGAAAAGAGTCTTACGAAAAAATTAAGCATGTCCAAGTTTACGGAATTCACGGAACCGAAGATACGATCGTACCTTTTCAGGAGGCCCAAAAGACTTACCAGGACCTAACCGCAGAGGGATTTAAGGGTGAATTTGCAAGCTTTGAAGGCCTCGGGCATACGATCAACAATGAGGCCAGAGCCAAGCTAAAAGAGTTTATCGCTTAGCTCGTTCATACTGTTTTGGCCAGCTCAAATCATGACCTAATTTTTTTGCAGCATGAAGAGGCCAATAGGGATCTCTCAAAAGCTCTCTTGCAAGCAAAACCACATCGGCTTGATTCTCTTTTAAAATTTGTTCTGCTTGTTCGGCCTCAGTAATAATGCCGACTGCTCCCACGGGGATCTTCAATTTTGATTTAAGATCAATTGCAAATGGGACCTGGTAACTCGGCCCACTTTTAATTTGAGCATGCGGAGAGCTTCCACCACTTGAACAATCGATAAAATCAATTCCGCGCTTTTCAAGCTCGAGACAAAACTGAATACTTTGTTTGATATCCCAGCCGTCCTGGACCCAATCAGTTGCTGAGATGCGAACAAATACTGGAAGTTCTTCTGGCCAAATTTGTCTTAGCTTTTCAGCGACGATGAGCGGGAGACGCATTCGGTTTTCTAAGCTTCCACCGTATTTATCTTTTCGCACATTACTTAACGGAGACAAGAACTGATGCATAAGGTATCCGTGAGCCATATGAGCTTCAATCACTTGATAGCCTGCCTGCAATGATCTTTTGGCTGCAGTCTCAAAATCGGAGATGACCTTTTCAATATCGGAATCTTTCATTTCTACGGGAGGCTCATAGTTTTTATCAAATGGAATGGGTGAAGGTGCTAAAGTTTGCCAACCATTTTTATGATTTTTTGAAATAGGTCCAGTAGACAATCCCCAAGGTACATCAGTCGAAGCCTTTCGACCTGCATGAGCCAATTGAATCGCAGCAACTGCCCCCTGCGCACGAATGAATTCAGTAATGGGCTTTAAAGCTTCGACTTGTTTGTCATTCCAAATCCCTGCGTCTCCATACGAGATACGGCCCTCAGGACTCACTGACGTCGCTTCAGCCATAACAAGTGCGGCTCCGCCAACTGCTCGCGACCCCAGATGAACCATATGCCACTGATTCGCGACTCCATCTAGAGATGAATACTGACACATCGGAGAAACAAAGATGCGGTTTTTGAATTCGAGATTTCGGATCTTAAAAGGAGTAAAGAGTTTTGCCATATGATGAACTTACTCTTAGCAAGCAGGCTTTGCAAAAAAAAAGGAGCTCGAAAGCTCCTTAAAGGCCTAGAAAATATATCAGAAAAAAAATTACTTGATCATTCCTTCGGCTTTCATTGCTGAATGAGTTGCAGGACGATTTCTTACACGTTCAGCAAAACCTAGGAGGCTTGGCCATTTTGTAAGATCGAATTTAAGATTTTCTGCCCAATTCATACAAGTGAAAAGATATCCGTCAGCAACAGTATACTGAGTACCCATCAAAAAATTATTTTTAGAAAAATGTTGAGCTAAAAATTCAAAACGTTTTGTGAGTTTTTCGCGCACCATTGTGTTTGTAGCTTCAGGAATATCTTTATTAAAAAGAGGGCTAAAACCTTTATGAATTTCTGTAGAAATAAAGTTGAGCCATTCTTGGGTGCGATATCTTTCAAATGTACCTGATTTCGCAAGTAATTTTGATTCAGGTTTTAAATCAGCGATGTACTGAACGATCACAGCACCTTCAGTTAAAACTTCGCCATTGTCTAAAACCAAAGCCGGAACATAACCCTTTGGATTAATTTTTAAGAAATCACCACTTGCAGTCTGTTTAGCAGCCATATCGACTTTTTCTGCATCAAATTTTACGCCTGCTTCGAACAGAGCGATATGTGGCGAAAGTGAACAAGCGCCTGTAGAGTAAAAAAGTTTCATGAACTTCTCCTTTTGAATTGTTTATTAAACACTTCGGGTCAAAATGACAAATCCTATGTCCGACCCGAAATGACGATCAAGAAAAAAGGATGCGCCCGAAAAAAAGCGAGCACAAGTCCCGACACAGAATGTGATTAAAATTTTTATTTTTTAAGTTTACTAGAATTGATGCAAGACTGCCTGACTACAATGTTGGCGGGAGCAAATAAAACCCCGGTACAGCCCACTACAGCCTTAGTTTTGCCAGCATAAACGGCAAATTTCATGACATCAGGAATAATTTTAATTTTAGTCGGATTTTGCTTGTCAATGACGTGCCATTCGAACTGTACGGTGATGAGCTTACCAGGAGACTCAGTTACTTTTTTAATGACATACGGAATTTTAAGATCAGCTTGATACCAAGGTAGTGCTCCCGGTCTTTCTCCGTAAGTATACGAGGCACTTCTAAAATGAGGAAATTTTTGAATATCGCGGCACTCGGCCTTTGCTGCATAAAATCTTTGTCCGGAAAGTTCGCTATCTAGCAACTCTTTTGCGAGCTGATTTGTATTCGGACAAACCACACTTTCGAATGGGAGTTCTGCTTTCGCCGAAAGTGATGCCACCAATATTATAAAGACTAAATAAATTTTATTTTTCAAGACAACCTGCCACGCATTGCGACCCAACGACATCTGGAGCTTTTGGGAAAGCACATCCATCTGAAGCCCCCTTATGACGAACTAATACGCCCGAAACAGTTACTGGAACCAATTCTTTTCTAGTATTCAATGCTGGCAAGCGAGAAGGCAAAGGGGTACTAGCCGAAATCGACTTTGAACTAAATTTCGCACGACATGCTTTCTTACCCATCTCGATCAAATGAGCTCCCCAATCCTCAAATCTCGCACGAAAATCGCAAGTACTCGGATCGTTGTCATTACTGCAAGGCTTTCCATTTGCATTAACAGCATTAAATTTATCCCAATAATGTTCAACAGCCAAATCGATTCCCTTAAATCTTTCAAAGACCTGTCGATCAATCGCAGTTCCTGAACTTTGAATTATGGTGAATCTAAATTTTGTTGGGTCCACATCTGTATCGCATTGTTCAACTCGTGTAATACCAGAAATATTAAATGGATCTTCTTTTACTTCGTCAAACATCATTGCATGACCATAGTCTTGCTCTGGGCCGCCTCCAGGTACGTTTCTGTGAATGACAAAAACGTCTCCTGAATGAATACTTTCTTCTCCGTGAAATTGTGGAATTGAAATACAAGAACTTTTATCCCCACGAGTTCCTGAACTTGCTAAAGACACAAGAGCAGCCGTGGATTTATTATACGCACCTGAAAGATCTGTATCTTTAGTTGAAAACTTAAGTCCCGCTTGGGCAAAAATGGCGTTGATCGTCGAAGAACAATCAAACAAATTAACTTCTCCACCCGTTAAGGTTTTTTGAGCGTTGTAGTTGAATGGATCCATCGAAGTTTTTCCGTACGCTGGGTGTCCCCCTACATCAAACACGAATGGTCGATCATGCACATCTTTGCAAGTTCGGCCATCGCTACTTATTTTTTGACTTGCAACTTCTGGTGAAAGTGGTTTGCGGTAGACGTCTCCATATGTCTGATCATCTCTAAAATGCTCAATTTGTTTATCAGCATAAATTTTTGTTGCCAGTCCAACTCGGTTACAGTCTTTGCCACTACAATATTTGAGATCGGTCACATAATTTGTTGGAACAAAAGTTTGATCCGCATCACAACTCATATGAACAATCTTCATCATATTATGACTTGCAATTTTCAAAGCCCGATCAACTCCTGGAGTGTGATCGACAACATCTTTAAAGCTATTAAATTTTCTGATATAAGCCGCATTCAAACAATCCGGACAAACCGACTCAAGCATCTGATTATTTTGTACGGTTGGCAAAATGGGAGTTTGCGGTTTTGTTTCTCCTAGATCCAAGTCTCTTGTCTCAACAGATCCACTCGTTACAGGGTAAGTCGTTACACCATACTTGTTTTCTTTTCCGACAACTTCAACCTCCGGTGCTGGAGGTGCCGGAGCTTGATCTTGCTGTTGCACTTGTGATGAAGGCTGCTGTATTGGCGCCGGCACAGGCCCCAAAGGCTTTCCCAATAAATCCGTATTTTTAAATATAATTCCGTTGCCCGCAGGCTGTTTTCCGCTAAATGCTCTTCGCAATTCGCTTGTTCCAGCTTTGCTAGAAGCCGCCTCGCCACTTTGAACTGGAGCCGGCACAGGCCTACTAAAAGCTTTTCTGAGTTCGCTCTGTGGCCCAGCTGGGCTATCGACACTCGCACCTCCGCCGCTGGAGACCGGCGCACTGGCGCCACTAAATGCTCTTCGAAGAGCACTTGTTTCACCATTACTACTAGGAGCTGCTGGCTGCGCAGTTTGACCTTGTGACGGTGCTGCTCCACCAAAAGCTCTTCTTAATTCACTCTGTGGAGCATTGGACCGAGCTCCGCCGCTGTCGGAGGTTATACTTCCGCCGCTGGCGGCAGGCGCAGTGCTACCACCAAACGCACTCCTCAGCGCACTTGTTGGAGGTGGGGCTTGCTGAACATTACTACCTCCGCTGTCGGAGGTTGATCCACCACTAAAGGCTCTCGACAGAGTACTTGATCCACTCGCCGACTGTTGCGGATTTACCAGCTGAATTGATGGACCATCTGAAGTTCTACGAGGTGGCGCCTGCGCTGGAGGTGACGCCGGAAGAGACACTGCCCCTGTTTGTTCACGTTCAGTAAATTGAACTGGTGCTATTTCTTGCGAAGCATTTGAAACTGCAGGTTTCACGTCATGATTTGGTTTTACAACGGCTTTTTTATCTGCTGGTACCGGCGCAAATGTTCCGTAAGGATTGCTCAATAGCGAATTTTTCGGATCCAAAAAGTTATATCCACTGCTAGTCAAACAATTGGCTGTTGGAAAAATCGGAGAATATAAATAAGAACAATCTGAAGGCGTATAGCTACCAAATCCGATACTGAAAGGATCAGTCGGAAATTGAGCAGGATCTTCTGGTCTCGCTGTTCCAGCAAATCCTAAAATGGCAAAAATAATTAAGCCAAAGACAAGTTTCATAGTTTTCTTATCGGAAAAGCCTTAAAATCAAAAAGCTTAAGCCTCAAAATCATTCGTAAGTCCTGTTTCAAATTGGAGCTTTCTAGACTAAGATCATCAGAAATCATGAGTAAAAAACCTGAAAAGAAAAATCCAACGCTCGATTTACACGGAGTGACCGAAGACGAAGTTTTTGATTTGGTCGATCGCTTTATCACGAAAAACTCGAGCGCAGCTCAAATACGAATCATGCCTGGCAAAGGCAAAGGAATCGTTAAAAAAAAATTAATTGAATATTTGCGCTTAGCAAATTATTCGTGGAAATACGAAAAGTTACCTAATGGAACGCCTAATGAAGGCGTACTTGTCATACATCTGTAAACCTATGGAGAGAATTTGAAAAACTTGTTCTGGATAGATCTTGAAATGAGTGGGCTTGATGTCGAAAAAGAAGTCATCATAGAAGCTGCTGCGATCGTCACTGATTTTGATTTTAATATTCTTGATCAATATCACACTGTCGTAAAACAAGAGCAAAAGTATATCGATCATATGGACGACTGGAATAAAAAGCATCATGGCGAAAGCGGCTTGATCGACAAAATTCCATCCGGAAAAGAGCCCGATTTGGTTGAAAAAGAACTCTGCACCATGATTGAGAAAAATTTTCCGAAAGATCGACCGATGCTTGCTGGAAACTCGATCTCACAGGATCGTTTGTTTATTGATAAGTACTTCAAGACTTTTGCATCCAAACTTCACTACCGAATTCTAGATGTCAGCTCTTGGAAAATCGTTTTTAACGAAAAATATAACGTAAAATATCAAAAGAAAAACACTCACCGAGCTCTTGAAGACATTCAAGAGAGCATCAGTGAGCTACAGTTTTACCTAGAGAAAATTAAAGTCTAATACCGATAATGATCTGGTTTATATGGCCCTGTTTTTGCGAGGCCTAAATAACTTGATTGCTTGTCTGACAAAGTCGTGAGCTCTACGCCTATCTTTTTTAAGTGAAGACGAGCAACTTTTTCATCAAGTTCTTTTGGTAAACGATAAACATCTATTTTTTTGTACTTATCGCGATTCTGCCAGAGGTCCATCTGAGCAATAACTTGATTTGTGAATGAAGCACTCATCACAAATGATGGGTGTCCAGTTGCACATCCCAAGTTTACAAGACGACCTTTCGCAAGAACAATCAGCTCTCGACCATCGCTCATTTGATGAATATCAACTTGAGGTTTAACTTCGCGAGTTTTTGAGTTTTTGTTCAACCACGCCATGTCGATCTCAACGTCAAAGTGACCGATGTTGCAAACAATCGCTCTGTGCTTCATTGCCTGAAAATGTTTCTCAGTGATGATGTCGCAGCAACCGGTTGTGGTAACAAAAATGTCACCTTGGCTTGCAGCTTTCTCCATCGGCATGATTTGAAAGCCCTCCATTGCAGCTTGCAAAGCACAAATCGGATCAATTTCAGTGACAACGACACGAGCACCATAAGAACGCATTGAGTGCGCACAGCCTTTACCCACATCTCCGTAACCCGCAACGACAACAACCTTACCGGCAAGCATGACATCAGTTGCGCGTTTGATTCCATCCGCAAGAGATTCACGGCAACCATAAAGGTTATCAAATTTCGATTTTGTAACTGAATCGTTTACGTTGATGGCTGGAAATTTTAATTTACCTTTTTCAAGCATCTTAACAAGATTGTGTACGCCAGTTGTCGTCTCTTCGCTGACACCGATAATTTTTTTAGTCATCTCAGCAAAACGTTCTTCATGCATCATGTTGGTCAAATCACCACCATCATCTAATATGATATCGTAGCCTTCTTTACCCCAACCATTGATCGTTTGCTCAACACACCAGTTATATTCTTCTTCGGTTTCGCCCTTCCAAGCAAAAACCGGAACACCACTTGCTGCAATCGCAACTGCTGCATGATCTTGAGTCGAAAAAATATTACATGAAGACCAACGCACTTTTGCGCCAAGAGCAGTTAATGTTTCAATCAATACAGCAGTTTGAATTGTCATATGGAGGCAGCCGGTAATTTTGGCGCCTTTCAAAGGCTGGCTCGCTTTGTACTCTTCACGGAGAGCCATGAGACCTGGCATTTCAGTTTCAGCCAGATTGATTTCTTCGCGGCCCCAACGAGCAAGCTCTGCGAAAACCTTAGGATCGCCCATCGCTTCTTTGCAGACTTTAAAGTCAATTGCGCCTGTGTGAGGATTTTTTTGAGTCTTCATTTCGAAATTATCGCGACCTGCTTGCATGCCTTCTCCAGTTTTATAGGAATTAGAACCAGAATTCTAAAATGCTCGGATAAAAGGGTCAAGAAGATCCTAATAAACCGTAAGGATCTCATAGGACTTATCAGTAATCAGGACGGTATGCTCGAATTGAGCCGATAAGCAGTTATCAGCGGTCTCATAATATTTAATGGTCGAGCCAGGAATGTTTCGTTCAATCATATCTGTACTGGTCTCATTCACCATGGGCTCAACTGTGATGACTCCCCAAGGTAAGAGTTTGTCTCCACGCCCCTTCTTTCCGAATGAAGGCACAAAAGGATCCTCATGAAATGCCCGGCCAATACCGTGCCCACCAATTTCACGCACAGGGTAGTAAGAATATTTCTGAACGAGCTTATTAATCGCAAAGCCAATGTCTCCCGTGGTCCCCCATGGCGTAATGGCTTCAATGCCCTTCTCCATCGCGCGCAAAGCACACTCTGTCAGACGCTTTGCACTTTCAGATACTTCGCCCACAAAAAAGGTCGCACTTGTATCGCCGTGAAAACCATATTTATAGCAAGTGACGTCGATGTTAATGATGTCTCCTGCCTTTAAAATAGTCTCATCAGGAACCCCGTGACAAATCACTCCATTCACCGAAGTACAAACAGACTTTGGAAAACCATGATAGCCCAGTGGAGACGGAACGGCCTCATGACTCAAAGTAAAATCATGGGTGATTTTATCAAGTTCATTCGTCGAAATGCCAGGTTTTACAAATTTAGCCGTATGATAAAGAGTCTCAGCCGCAAGCTTACACACTTTTTCTAAAAGCTTAATTTCTTCAGGAGTTTTAGTCGTCATATAGGACATCAATTTAACAAATAAAAAAAGCCACCACAATACAAATTGGCTGGCCGATGCAATTTTACAGGCTTTTGGGCCTCAAGCCACTAGGAACAAGCTTCTTCTCAAGTAGTAAGAGCACTAGACACAGTAAAAGCGATACCGGCCCAATCCAAATAGCAACTCTCAAACCTATTATATCACTGAGCCAACCAACACCCACATGCATCAGCAAAACGGCCGCCGAGTTGAGTGTCATGGTCCAAGCAATAATCCCGTCAGCCGCAATTGCTTGCTCCTCATAAGTAAATGCAATTGCGCAAGGATAAAAAATGGACATACTTAATCCACAGAGAGCAATCACCCAAGGATGCGTGAAAATTCCGATGCAAAAAATAACAAGAGAGCAGGCAATCGAGCCAATCATTAAATTTTTTGTCTTCGTTTTAAAATGCACGAACGACATTGTCAGCCGTCCTGCGAGCAACAATAAGTAAAACAAACTTAAAAGTTGATTAGCCTCATCTGGAGAAATTTCCCACTCTCTACGCGCAAGTAGAACAAGTCTTGTTCCAATTAAAAGCTCAGCGATGACATACAAACTATTCATCATCGCAAACCAATAAATCGTCCTACGCGATACGAGCGATTTTCGAAATGAAGGAGCCGGAAATGGCGGGTCGTCCCTCTGCTCAGCTACAAACAGAGACCACAGATTAACGAGACAAGAGAGAACTCCGATCGCCAAAAAAGCATTCTGCCAAGTCAGTTTGAAATGATAAAATGAAATGAGTAACAAGGGCGCTGAGAGCGACGCAAATCCATAAATGGCGTGCAAAGTCGAGTAGGATCTTCGGCGCATCTCATGCTTAGCACCCCAAGCAACAAGAATATTTTGAGTAATGCCGGTCCCCCCAAAACTAAAACCCACAAAAACCATGCCCGTAAAAAGTACCCAGAGACCATTTGAAAAACTAATCGCTATGAGACCAATACTCATCGACACTTGAAAAATCTTAATTGCTCGAACCGGCCCCCAACGCTTGAGCCACCAAACGGAGGCGAGGTTTGCAACCAGACCGCCCGCAGAAGCGAGCAGAAAAAACAAACTTCCGCGAGAATCCGAGAGAGAAAATTCTTTCAATACGTCAGGAAAAGCTGGCCCACGCATATTGTCTGCTAGCCCTAGAACAAGCATGGTAAGAAAAGCGAGCCAGAGATAAGACCATTTCATCTGGTTATTGTGGCCTGACCCCGATTTCCCAACAAGTTCTTTTTTGAATTGTCAGATTACTAGACTCAAATATTTCTCAAAATGAGCCGATCTAAAAATATGGCACAAGAGAAGTTCTACGACATTCTTGTCAAAGAATTAAGAGCTCAAATTAGACACGAGCTTGAAGAAGAACTTGCCCGGCCTCTAGCCAGCATTCAAACTCAATCTTTTGATATTCCGATATTCACAAGTCCAAAAGTTTTTGCGCAAAAGAAGAGCTCATATCCTAAGTCTTTTAAACAGCCTGCAAAACCAGAAAATCAAGAGGCTTGCATCAAAAGAGAAATGACTGCTGAAGAACGCGCTTACTATGAAATCTTTTTAAAATTAGGTGCTCATTTAAGTGAAAGGTTTAAAGAACGTGAACTTAAGCGAGAATTTCGAAAATTAGCCCATAAATACCATCCTGATCATCAAATCAAAGCAGACGCTTCTCATCTCCAATTACTTGTGGAACGCTTTAATGAAGTCCGAATCTGCTATGATAAACTTTGCAAAACACTAGAGAAATAAGTCCAGAGCTTGAGTATTTTAGCTCAAAATAAGGTATAGCAATGGTGTGAAAAACTTTTGCTTAAGCTTCTTAATCTCAAGCCTCTTACTCGCATCTTGCGCAAAGAAGGACGATCCCGAAATCGATCCAGATCTTTCACAAAAAGCTCTCGCGCAATCCGATCACGACGCCATTCCAGATTCCGTCAGTGGCTACAATGATCTCAATTCAAATATGCAGCTTTCTATTAACAGCTTTTTTGAAGGCACAACGGGCAGCGCTATTCAAAAATACCTGGATGACCGCATTCACTTTTTCATTACCAATTTTGATTTAACGTCAATTGAGTTCGGGGCTCTTGGTGGTAAAGCCGGTCATATCGAAAACTCAGATTCAACTGAAAACAAACAGATGAAAGATAAAAACATTAGGATTGCGGCTTCAAATGTTGGGACCGCACTTTGGATGGCCGCCGCCGGCAACGGCTATGACAGCCAAACTTTTGTCTTTCAAAATCACCAATTGGTTTTAAACTCAGGGCACGTTGGCCTCATGTTGATTGGAGATGGCTACGATCGGAGCATTCAAAGATCAGATGGTTCAGTCTATAGGTATCCCGCGGCTTTCAGACAGGGAATTCTTATCCACGAAGCTCGTCACTCGGACTGTCCTACGGGACTTACAAAATCCGATCTCGATTTTATTAAAACTCAAAAGACTTATAAGGAAGTATCTCTCAATTTCAAAAAATTAAATTGTGGCTACTTGCATA
>JAYUEB010000243.1:0-5912 GCA_043739525.1 Bdellovibrionales bacterium | reverse complement strand
TGGAGAGCCGGTGGAAGATACACTCTGTCATATTTCGTATCGCGCACGGGGAGCCAATTGTTACAACGTAGATGTTCGAAATAATACTTACGGAGAACCGGTTGGAGATGCAAGTTGCCACGTTTCTTTCAGAGCCCGCGGCGCAAATTGCTATAATGTGGACATTCGAAATAATACCTACGGCCAACCTGTCGAGGACACACGTTGTAACTGAGTTTGCTCGCAGAAATTTTTAAGAAGCTCGACGTACACTGAGACGGCGACTTTCTCATAATCACAAAAGTGTGAGCCAAAAATTGCGCCATGTCGAACTTGCCATCGCGTCGAAGATCACGTTGAGCCCGAGTCACTCTCTACAAATTAAATCCATAAATTCTCATTCTGAGACTTTCAGAGATTCTCAATATTAGAAAAAAGCCGAAATTTTTGACACCTGATTAGTCTTGCTTCACCCGAATCGGATTTGTGCAATTGTGAAAGCTTACGACAGGCATTCTAATTGAAGAAGCTAAGTATGTGCTTTGTTTCGCATATTGTCTCAAAGGGGGACCTCGTGAAAATGCTTACTAATGTAAAACTGAGTTTGACTCTCATTCTGGCCCTTGGAACCGTGATGAGCTTTCAAAACTGCGGACAATATAACTTTGCTTCAAGTGTCCCGGCAGATGCACTCTTGGTTGCCAACGCAACTCCTAATTCAAATCAACTTACATGCCCTGATGGAAGTACACCTCTATTAGATAGTGTGAATCCATGTCCTACTCCAACACCGACTCCAACAGCTACACCTGTGCTGAATCCGACTCCTACGCCTAAACCGACTCCGACACCAAAGCCAACGCCCGTAGTAAACCCAACACCTAAACCGACTCCTTCTTGCCATCCACCAGAGATTGAAGAATCAGTTGAATGTGAAATCGGCGCGCCAAACATTAAGATCGCGCTTTCAACAGATCTTCAGGACACAAATTCGAATTCGCAAAGTGGACGCCTCTGCATGTCTGAAAATGCGTGTCTTAAATTAGTTGATGCCTATGCCGAAGCTAGAAATTGTGAACTCAAAGTCGGTGGGCCATCAGTTCAGGCGAAACATGCATGTACGGCGATCTTCCCTGGAAGTAAGGGCACTTGTAAAAATGCTCATATTCTGTCAGATGACGACGTTGAAAATCTTCTCAATAAGATGTCTTCCGAAAAATAATTCCTTAACAAGAGCGGTCTAAATAGCCGCTCTTGTTTTTTACCCGCCGTTTAGACTATTTGAAATAGCTAGAATTTCTGAGCTCGAGAGTCCACTGAGTGATCGCATCGAACTGACAGACTCAATTGCACTTTCAATTCCTGAAATACTTCGATTCGAAACCCGATTTGAGCCAAGACTTCCGTGGCACGATTGACAATTTTTTGCATAAAGTTTTGCACCGTCTAGCGGTGTTGGAGTAGGTGTGGCGTCGGCTGGTTCGGTAGAGCTTACTTCTAAATAGTCTAGCCCATTGCTAGGCCGACCCCACCACAGAACCATGTTGGCGCTAACTGGTATGGAGCTGCCCTCTTTTTGCAGCATGAAATTGAAAGGCTTGTTTATTAAGAGATTCCATTCAAAGATTGAAGCGAGGATGCACGACAATGAAGTATCGTAAAACGGTAGACCAAGTCGAATTGCCGAAATTCATGGGTGAATGGTATGTGTGGGCGGGTCGCACAACCTTTTTTGAAAACGGCGCACATAACGGCGTCGATAAATATACTTGGAATGAAAAAGAAAATCGCATCGACGTCGTCTATACCTTTCGCAAAGATGGGTTTGAAGGTAAACTCAAAAAAATTACCCAAAAGGCGTGGGTCGAAAATAAAAGTACCAATGCCCATTGGAAAGTTCAGCCTTTTTGGCCCCTCAAATTTGATTATTTGGTTCTTGCTTTAGACCCAAATTATCAATGGGTGGCGATTGGCGTTTCAAATGGGGCCTATCTTTGGATTATGGGACGCAGGCCCCAAGCCAGTGATTCCGAACTTGCGGAAATAATTTTACAGGTAAAAAATTTAGATTATCCAGTTCAAGAAACTAAAAAGGTCCCGCAACAGTGGGACTAAGTTTGTGTTCATTCAGTGAAAGTATGCTTACTCTGAGGCAGAGCTAAATTGAGGTTAAACTTTGTGTTTGCGATTTTTCATGCGTCGGATTGAATCTGTAAAGTAGCTAAGGGGAACAATCAACATTCCAAAATTCGATGCTCCTTCTTTTTCTAGGATTGAATGATGAATTTTATGTGCGGCATTGAGTGCTTCAAAGTAAGCGATTTTTCTTAAGTTAAAAAGTTTCCAACGTCGATGAATGATAACTTCGTGAACCAGAAAATAACATGCGCCATAAGCCATGATGCCGTAACCGCACGCGCCCAGGAGAGGAATACCTTTCAGGCTATCAAATAAAATAAAAAGGAAACTTGGCACGGCAAAGAAAATCGCGAATGCATCATTGAGCTGATATTTTCGACCCTCTACGGGTTGGTGATGATCTTGATGCACAAACCACAGATGCCCGTGCATGACGTACTTGTGTAGGGCCCAGGCATTGAATTCCATTGCGATAAAGGAGCTACAAAATACTAGGAACCAAGATAAATTCATAAGACCTTCCGCTTGACGATGCGGCCATAAAAAATCGGAAAATGCTTTTCCATTGCCAAAAAAAATATTAATCCCATTGCCACCATCACGTTCGTAACCAGAAAAAAAATACATTCTTCAATTGGCAGACCAAAAATATTCCAACCGAGGGTTTGTTCAGGTGAAATGTGCCAGATCCCCCAGTGTATCGCGAGACCATCGCAAACAATCAAATAAAACGTCACCGGTATAAGGGTCATGATAAAACTCAAAAAATTGTTTCTAAAATAGTTCGCGCCCACTGTCCATTGCAACAAAATCACCGGAATTGCCCACACCAAAATCAATGACAAATACTCAAAATGAGCTCGTCCAATTTGAGAAAATCCAAAAAGCCAAAGTCCTAACAAGATGATCGCGCCGGCCCATTTGAAGGTGAGGTTCTCGTCCGGAACCGAAGAAATCTTCCATTTTTGAATGACGAAATAACACCACAGGCCGGTCAGATAAGTTTGAAAAATAAAAAAACTGTATTCTTCTAAGGGTACATAGCCGATGCGGCCCAGGACTCGATCGGGCGGATAACTCCAAACCTGCGTCTTGACCAAATAGTTGTCCCACGGGGTTGTGTAGATGAATGCGAGCACCATCAGAATGCCGCAGCCGATTTTGAAAAGCTTGGTCTCAGATTTTTTCCTGCGACTTAAGAAATACGTCCCCAATAATAACCAAGGTAAGATAAAGATGGAGAGAAACTCCCAGTATTTCAAGCGAGATCTCCTCGCAAATGATCTGATGGGCGACCACCAAGCTTAAACCAAAAGTGTGGATAAAATAAAAAACGAACACATTTGACCGCGACCCATAGTTTTTCGAAGAGCGATAGGGACACTCGGCCCCGCAAAACGTCGAAAGCTTTACTTCTGAGCTTCACGCCAATATGACGATACACTTCGCCTGCAACAACGATGCAAAGCCTTGAGCGAAACGGTAGGTACGAAAGGCCACGATAACCTTGTCGATAGTATTCGTCTGCTAATTCAAGATAAAACCTCACAACCTCGCGCAATTCTTGAGGCGTTTTTTGTTTACGAGTTGGAATTTCGTCGCAATTCTTCTGATCAAGAATTTGTTGGGCAAAATAGATGCGACCATTCTGTGAGTCTTCTAAAACGTCACGGCAGATATTAGTGATCTGCATACCAATTCCAAGATTAGTCGCGGCAGAACTTGCTTCGTGATTTTTTGCACCCAGTAAGGGACACATCATTAGACCCACGACTCCTGCGACCCAATAGCAGTACTGTAAAAACTGCTTCTGATCTCGAATTCTAACCTGCGAAAGATCAAATTCAGCTCCGGCTAGTAGTTCAGACAATTGCCATCGCCTCAATCCCCAAAATTCTAATTCGCGAACCGCACTTTGAAAGTCACTTTCTATCTGTGGATTATCGAGTTCGAGACGGAGTTGTCGAATCATCAATCGTGATTGCGAAGGTTCTAACTCGTCGGCGCAATCGTCGATGTACCGGCAGACTTGATAAAGTCTAGCAATTTGGCGCATTCTCTCAGGGGGAAAGAAAACGCTGGCAAAGTAGAACGACTTACCATTTTTTGCCATCATCGCTTCGGGATTAGAATTTAGGTTTGGAATCATAGAGAAACTCGTGAGGGCTCAGCTGTCTCAGACGAGAGGTTTAAATGGCCTAAGAATTTTACTTGAGGATTCGGAACGACCTTATCGATGACTTTGGCCGAGTTTAAGACACCCGGGACACCCGCGCCGGGGTGTGTGTTGGCCCCAACAAAGTACAGTCCATCGATGTCTTCTGAGCGGTTATGAAAACGAAAATAAGCCGATTGGCGAAAAGAGGGTTCGATGCCGAAGGCCGCACCTTTTTCACTTTGCAAATCATGTTCGAAGAAGTCGGGCGTAATAAATTTTTCAGTTACCAAATGTGAGCCGAGTGCGGGGAGGTGATTTTTTTCAAGCCAGTTTAAAATCTTATCTTTGTATTTCGAGCCTTCTTTGCTCCAGTCGATACCGCTTTCGTTATTCGGAACCGGAGACAACACATAAAAACATTCATGGCCCAGGGGAGCCATTGAAGTATCAGTTCGCGTGGGCGCATGTAAATACAAACTAAAATCTTCGGCCAAGACCTTACGATCAAAGATGTCATGCAAAAGCCCTTCGTACCGTGGGCCTAGCAGAATTGTATGGTGAGCTAAGCTTTCGTAAGTTTTATTCGTACCAAAGTACGAAACCATTAAGCTCATCGAATGTGTTCGCATGCCGAGACGCCAATTGGCGTGCTTGCTTCGATGCTCTTTTGAGATCATATCGCGATACACGCGAACGGGATCGGCATTACTTACGACGACGTCTGCCTCGAAACTGCGGCCGTCTTGAGTGATGACCCGTTTCACATGATGGTTTTCAACTTCGATGCGTTCGACTGATGCATTCTTGCAAATTTGCGCACCTTTTTTAATGAGGAGTTTTTCTAATGCCGAAACCAAACTTGTTGTGCCACCCTGAACATAATGAACGCCCCACTTTCGCTCGAGCCAATGAATCAAGAGGTAAATCGAAGTGATCTTATGGGGATTTCCTCCGACGAGAAGTGGTTCGAAACTAAAAGCCTGCCTTAAACGTTCATCTTTGATGTATTCCGAAACCAGGGCGTAAACGCTCTTATAGTTTTTGAGGCGAATCATATCTGGCGCCGCTCGCAGCATTGAAGCCATCGTCTCAAAAGGCGCATCAGCGAGTTCACTGTAACCCACGTCGAAAATTCGCTCGGTGTGTTTGGCTAACTTTCGGTATCCATCAACGTCTGACGGATTGATCTTTCTTACATTTTCGAGAATTCGCTCTTCATCCCCGACGTAATCAAAACTTTGCCCGTCATGAAATATCAATCGGTAAAATGGATCGATCGACATGAGTCGAAAATAGGCCGAAGGATCTTCACCATGCATTTCAAAAAGTTCGTTCAGCAAGTAGGGCGCGGTAATAACGGTTGGCCCTGCATCGAAAGTAAAGCCATCTTGGCGAAAGACACCGGCGCGGCCGCCTAGCTGATCCCGCGCTTCGAGAAGAGTCACTTCGTATCCTTTTCGTAGAAGGCGCACGGCCGATGCGAGTCCACCAAAACCAGAGCCAATGACGACAGCCTTACTCATATAACCTCACGAACTAATTTGTTATTTACGTTCTTCTGCAGTCCAGTTTCAACCTCGGTCCCGAACCACTGATCTAAAAAGCGAAAATAGAGACCAAAATTTCCGTTGAATTT
>JAYUEB010000242.1:0-1945 GCA_043739525.1 Bdellovibrionales bacterium | reverse complement strand
TACAAAAAAAGATTACGTTGGTATCGGACTTATTCTTGAAATGAAAAATAATTCGCTCTACGTTAAGCAGATGCTTCCGAGTGCGACAGCTGCACTTAGTAAGAAGATTGAAGTTGGTGATGAGCTCGTAGGGATTCAATCTCATCGTGAAGCACAGTGGGTGCCTTCATCAGGATTAAAGCTTGAGGACGCAATTGCTCAAATGCGAGGAGCAGAAGGGACAAGCTTGAACCTTAAATTCATCAGAAATTCTGAAGAATTTTTGGTTTCACTTACCCGCCAAAAATTTAGCTATTAGAACTTGTTTTCGATTTGTCCAATGTTAGTCTGGATCTCATGCGAGCATTTTTGAGTTTCACGCTTTTAGTTTTGCTTTTGTCGTTTGAATCAAATGTTGCGGCTGCAAATGATTGCTTCGATGAAATGAAAGCTCAGGTGCAAGCCGAATTTCGACAAACCTCTTTGCAATATCTCGAGGTTGACCCTATCCATGGTCAAATTCGCAAGGACAATGAAGCACGTATTCACGTCGGCAAAAATGGCAAAGCAGTTGTCCTTGTTCACGGTTATGCGGGTTCACCATTTGAGGTAAATGCAGTTGCCGAAAAGTTTCAAGCTTTAGGCTATACGACGATTCAACCCTTAATCTGGGGTTTTGGTTCATCCGAGGAAGTTGCCAACATCTCAAACTCGAGTCAATGGCGAACAAGTTTATCGAATGCCGTCAACGCGGTTTCTGAGTGCGTGAGTCAAGTCACATTGGTTGGGTTTTCACTCGGTGGAGCGCTGGTCACTGATTTCGTATTTAATAATCCGAACCTAAATTTAAGTACTGGGGCCTATCGAGCTCCATCGGGCGCTAAAGCGCAAATAAGCAAAATTATATTGGCGGCACCTTTTTATGGTCTTCATTATCATATTCCCGTGGTCTTGTTGGATCTGATTCAGTCGACGCTTCCAGCAGTAGATGCCGCTGATCTTTATGAAAAGACTAGGATAAGTGACCTTCGCGTATTCTCTGCTTTTCCTCAGTTTTATAATGTTCAAATGCCGCTTTCAGCCGCTCGGAATGTTGTTCAATTTGGCCAAGAACTTGTTCTTAGGACTCAATCGGTTAGTCAAATTCCGGTTTTATTTGGTTTCTCGGAATCGGATTTAACCGTCGATACCGAGATGGCCGAAAAGTTCATTGGCGAGCACCTCCCAAACTCGCAAAAATTTGTTTTTGCGAAGGAATTAAGCCTTCCACATCAATTCTTAATTCCGGAGTTTAATCCTAAATTGAACCTCTTTTTGGGGGAAATTAAGAAGTTTTTACACGGGGACTCTCGATTCGAGATGCTCTTTGATGGACGACCACTTTAAAATGCGATAGGCTTTTGCCTAATGAAAAAATTAATTGAAGGAATAGTTGAGTTTCGTCGTACCTCTCAAAAGGACTTTCGCAAATCCTACGGTTGGCTTGCAAACGGCCAATCACCTGATACTCTTTTTATTGCCTGTTCGGATAGTCGTGTGGTTCCCAATACTTTTGCCTCGACGAATCCAGGTGATCTTTTTGTTTTAAGAAATCCAGGAAATTTTATTCCTCCTTGTGGCCATGATGGGCATTCAACCGGTGAGGAAGCAGAAGCCGCCGCTATTGAGTTCGCAGTCATTAGTCTGAAGGTTAAAGACGTGATCGTCTGCGGTCACTCTGAGTGCGGTGCCATGAGAGAGCTTGTTGAAAGCCGAAAAAAAGTAAAACTTCCAAACCTGAGAAGTTGGCTGAGGCACGGAGATTCAGCCGTTGAACAATTAAAGGCCGGCGCAACACTCGATACGACATTAAGTAAAGAGAACCAACTTTCGCAACTCAATGTCCTGCTTCAAATGGAAAACGTTAAATCTTATCCAGATGTTGGCAAAAGATTTGAAGAGGGAACTTTAAACGTCCACGGCTGGT
>JAYUEB010000241.1:0-5923 GCA_043739525.1 Bdellovibrionales bacterium | reverse complement strand
TAGCTAAATGTTCGACAGCCCAAGGCTCACCAAAACCAACTAATAGGCTTTATTCCGGCTATGAGCTTGCATATATAAGCACTTATGTTCAAAAAGGTTTTTAGCCTCCTCATACTGACTCTGATATTCAGCTTACAGGCACACGCTGAAGTTCAAGAATGTATTGATTTGTTGAACGAACCATCGCCTTCTAAACGCGAAGTTTTCAGGCCTCAGGAATACGAGTTTGAATCCTATATGGAGAAGCCCTTTTACAACGGCGCTTTTCTTCTCGAATTTTTTGGTCCCACAAAGAACACTTTTCGTGATTGGTTGAAATGGCTCGAAAGCGACGATAAGGATGCTCCAGCTCCTCCAAGCCCGGGCCTTTATTTTGGTTCGAGTGGACTTTCATTCTTGAAGAAAAGCGTGTATCCGATCGATGCTGGTATCTCAGAGTTTCGTGATGATATTGCTTCTAGTCGTATGCATACCAGCGTTATGGAAATCAGAACACGAGAGCTTTCGAATATGCGTGGTTCATCTCAATCAGCAGTGAAAGCTCGCGCCCATTTTCTAAAACTTTTAGATACCTATATTTTCGGTCTATCAGGTGCTCTCAAAGAAGATTCTTATGAAAACCTCGTCATGCGCACTGCTATTGGCGGAGATCACACTCTCAATCTTTCGATCAGACCGGGTATGCGTTACCGAGTGAAAGATCGACTTTCGTTTGGACTACACGTTCCTGATTTTAAACCTCCCCCAACTCCACTTGACGACTTTAAGAAGGTTGCGCAAGTGATTCATGAAACAGATCACGCGGTCACTGTGAAAGTGAAACTGGGCCGTAAAGAAGGCGAAATTTTAAGTCAAAATGAAGAGCTGATTCAGCGCATGTTTTTCATGACCCATTGGCAGATGGTTCAGAAAGCCTATCGTGAGACAGGACTCTTTAAAGATGAACTCAAGACAGCGATTTATTTACTCGATGATTTTGTAAAGTCGATGGAACATTCAGGTGGTGAGCAAGAAATTTATCTTATGTATGAACGTGAAGCTTGGGAATCGATGGAGTTTCGCATGGGGCTCGCGCATCGCTATGTCGCGATTGAAATGTTTGGCGCAGGTTTGCAGCCCTATCAGTATCAAAGAATTTCAGATGTCTTTTATCCGTTTTACCCGCGCTACGGTTTAGCCGTTGAAAAGCATCCGACTGGAGAACTTGAGTTTAAGAGACTTTTTCATAACGAAGACTCGGATCCACTTCATATGCTTTCTCAGTTTGTTGAGGAGAAAGATCTCAGCAAAGACTTTTACTATCATGTGACACAGCAGTTGGAACCAGGCGCCAAGGTCATGGCTGTTTCAAAAACCCCGATGCATACTCGGTTTTATCGACAGCTTGGGTTTAAGCTTGAGAATTCTGTGTTTAATCCTGAGTGGGGAACTAACAAAGATACGCTTATGCAAACCAGAGAAAGTTTTTTGGAAAAACTCAAGCCCAAGCCAGAACAAACTGGAAACTGATACTGAAACTGAATAATCGTGGACTGAGGACGGCTGCCTGCAGACTGAACCCTGCTAAGACACAGAGAGCCGTCTGCTGGCAACAGTCCTCGGTCTTCCGTCTTTCAATTTCAGTGGCAGTCTCTGTTTGCGAGTAGTGATTAGACCTTGACGTTGATGCTGATGACCGTAAAAATGTTTTTCCCGGGGGGGATTATGAAAGCATTTTTATCGATTTGCATTTTATTGATGGGGTTTTATTCTCACGCATCGACATGTGACCACGAACTAAAATCAGAAATACCTATTTTTCAAACTGCGCTCGACAACCTATATTCTTTCACCTACGTTCGGCAGAATTTGATGAGTGAGTTAAATGCAGTTCCCGGATCTGAATTCTGCGTTTCAAGTATCGCTCTTGGGAATAATATTTACCAGTACCTTCACTATTTCATAGAAGTTGAAGTACGCAAGCCGGTACCTTTGAAATCGAGATATTATCATTTTCTCTTTCAAGATGCTTCTGTTCAAGCTTTTCACAATATCGGCGGACAGCCTTGGACGGGACTCGATAATAAAGTGGTCGCCAAAGTTGCTTCTGATTTGATTACTCAGGCTCATTTCGCGAAAGTAAATTCAAAAGGATTAGATATTCTTGAATTGGCGAAGTCTTCTCGGTCATTTTTGGCATCGGTTGATAAAACAGATCTACAAACTCTATCTTCGGTACAAATTCAAAGTTCTCCTGAAAAAGTTTTTCTCGTGACTTGGTTGAGTCTACCAAATGAGAATCCTTTTCTTTATCCAGTTATTCCACGAGGAGTTCTGATCTCTGTTTCGCCAAGCTCAGAAGTTCAGATGGCAGAGGACGTTTCTCCAACCTCTGACTTTTGGATGCCTCTCAGTGAGAATATCACTAAGATCAATAACAAGCTTTCACGAGATCAGACTGTTTGGCTCAAGAAATTGAATGAAATTTCGAATTGAGTTGAAAATCTTTGCGAGCGCCAGGCTAACTATGCGTTCTATATAAATTCAATTGTGCGAATGAGTACTTGAGACTAGAATCTTTGCGTGTATCAACTCCGCGAGTACCAACAACAAGCTGTTCATAACGTCATCAAGTTTTTTCAGAAAAGACGTGATCCTGCGCTTATTGTTCTTCCGACCGGGGCTGGTAAAAGTCTCGTGATCGCTGAGCTCGCTCGAATTGCGAAAGGCCGCGTACTCATTTTGGCGCACGTTAAAGAGCTTGTTGAACAAAATTATGAAAAGTATAAAAGCCATGGCCTTGAAGCTGGAATATTCTCTGCTAGCCTCGGCAAAAAGGATTGGGATCAAAAAGCGATTTTCGGAAGTGTTCAGTCTGTTGCGCGAGCACCAGATGAGTTTTTTGAGGATTTTTCTTTACTTGTGATTGATGAGTGTCACCGGGTCGCTGACGAAAGTGCGACTCAGTATCAAGAAGTCATTAAAAAATTGATGGATCGCAATCCAAAGCTATGCATTTTAGGTCTCACGGCGACTCCTTATCGCATGGGGCTTGGATGGATCTATGAATATTCACAGCGCGGGGAAATAAAGACAGATAAGAAAAGATTCTTTAAGCAATGTGTTTACGAGTTGCCACTTGCGTATATGATACAAAATAAATATTTAACGATACCGGTGAAAGTCGATATTCCGGTAACGAGTTATGATTTTTCAGAACTCACTGAAGGCGATCGTTCTTATACCGTCGCTGATATAGAAGAAGTTTTGAAAAGTCAGAAACGTCTGACTCCATTGATCGTGAAAAATATCATCGACATCACCGAGCGCTACGATCGAAGTGGTGTGATGATTTTCAGTAGCTCCGTTCGTCATGCCGAAGAGATCATGTCTTACTTACCGGATGGTCAAGCTCGAATTGTATTAGGCGATACCGACATGAAAGATCGCAACGATATCATCAATGATTTCAAAAAGAGAAAATTTAAGTATCTCGTCAACGTTTCGGTTTTGACGACAGGATTCGATGCTCCTCATGTGGATGTTATTGCTATTTTGCGCCCGACTGAATCTAATAGTTTGTATCAACAAATTGTAGGTCGTGGACTTCGCCTATCTGAGAATAAAAAAGATTGTTATATTTTAGACTACACGGGTATGGGCCACGATATTTACGCACCCGAAATTAGTGATAAGAGACCGCGAAAAGATACGGTGCCCGTCATTGTGCCTTGCCCCGAATGCGGATTTGAAAATAATTTTTGGGGTTATGGCGATGACGACGGTGTTGTCTATGAACATTTTGGCCGAAAATGTCGAGGAGCCACTCAAGACCCTCAAACTTTAGAGTTAAAACCTTGTGGCTTTCGATTTCGTCTTAAAATCTGTCACGTATGTCAGGCTGAAAATGACATTACGGCTCGAGATTGTGAGAAGTGCAAGGCTGTGTTGATTGATGCCGACACGAAGTTAAAGCAGGCAAAGCTCTCAAAGAATGCTCATGTGTTGACTCCTGATCGCATCACCTTTGAAGAACGACTTGATAAGAACTCTCAGCCCTATCTAGAGATTCGTTACTATGATCTCGACTCGCAATATGTGAGTGAGGCGCACTTCTTTAGTAATCCCTCGTCGATTAAGAAATTTAATATTAACTTTCTAAGATCTCATTTGCGCAAGCCAGAGCTTGCGGTTGATCTGAGTAGTCCGAGAGAGGTTATTAAATTTCAGAAACTTTTTCGACTTCCAGCTTTTGTGATTGCGCGGAAGCAAGATAAGTTTTGGAAGATCACTGAGAAAGTTTTTGCCGAGGAGCTGTAAGGGTACAGATTACCGAATGTAAAGCTTTGCGACCGTACCAGAACTGAAAGACTTCGTCTCAATAAGTTTAAGATAAATCGGAACCTTCATCTCAGTAAAAAGTCCAATGCCTTTGCCGATTGCTACGGGGTGTATCGCAAGCCAGAATTCATCGATGAGTCCGGTTTGAACGAGCGATTGTGCAAAATGAGCTCCGCCATGTGCGACTAAGACTTTACCATCTTGGTTTTTGAGTTTTTGAATTTCATCAGTTAAATCTCCCGTAAGTATTTGTGCTTCTTTCCAGGACTTTGCACTTGCGGGAATACTTGAGGTATCAAAAGCTTTCTTTGAAAATGTAATTTTAGGAATATCATTCATGATCTTAGAGATAGCTCCCGTCGAGTTGGGCCAGAATGCCGCCATGCTTTCGAAGGATTTTCTTCCCATGAGATGCACGCCTGCTTGTCCAATTTTATCGGCTGTCCAGGCGGCTCCGTCTTCGCTTCTTGTTTTCATGAACCAGTCAAATTCTCCATTTGGACCGCAGATAAAACCATCTAGGGTGAGGGACAATTTTAAGGCTAATTTTCTCATTGGGCTCTCCTCTTTTTTCAAGTTAACTTAGGAGGGAAAGACAAACAAGTATAGTTCCTAGACGGCCCAGGATTTGGATTTGGTAGAGGGCTGAATCCCGCGAGATACCTTGAGAATTTCACGAAAAGTTTTTCTTGAATGAGTTCTCTCCGAAGCGAGTCGAATAGGGCTCGAAAAATAGAGCCCTATTGTAAGTATGAAATCATTCTTAGAAAAGAAAATTTACGCCAGGGTATGCAGCGAGCAAATTCTTTTTATTCTCGTCTGAAAGTTTACCTATTTGTCTCAAATCAACTGTTTGAAGACTTGGCATTCCTTCAAACACGCTTACCGAAACATTTTTTAAATTATGTGAATTTAAAAAATTAATTTTCGTAAGGGAGTTACAGCCACGGCAAATGGGATCTGTGATTTCAGTCAAATTAGGTTGTTGGCCGAAATCTAATGACTTGAGTTTAGCTGATCCGCTGAAAGCGTCTTTCGGGATCGCGCTCAAACGCGTATTTAGAAATCGAACAGCTTCTAGATTAGGCCGATTTTGAAAAAGCTTTGCCGGAATTTCTCTTAGGGGAGTTGAGCCACCATCAAAATCGTCGGTACTCATATAAAACTCTTTAAGCTCTGGATTTGAATCGAAGAGATTGTCTGGAAGTTCAGTAAGCCCCGGTACCCAGTGAAACATGACGTATTTTAGGCCATGTATATTAGCAAAGAGGTCCGTTTTTACTTTGCTCAAATGATTGCCGTCAAAGCCGACGGAATTCAATGCAGTCAAGCCGACAAAATCGCTGGCCATGAGATCGTCCCAGTCCGCATTTTCGAGACCTTTTGTAGAGGCATCAAAATCCAAAAATTCAATTTTAGCCAAATCTGCATCGGTCATTTCGCTGCAGGGTTTTTCAAGTCGAAATTCAAGTTCTTTAACCATAACTCGACTTCGTCCGCAGATATCAGACTGAGCGGCCTGAGCGCCGAGCGCGAGTAAAACCGAAAAAAAGAACAGTATTGTCTTCGTGATCATGTATGACCTCCCTTTAAGTTGTAGAAC
>JAYUEB010000240.1:0-1950 GCA_043739525.1 Bdellovibrionales bacterium | reverse complement strand
TTTCAGAACTAACGCCTGAGCAGTTTGTCGTCTCTAAAATCTATAAGCCTCTTCGACCCAAAAACATTGTCGTCGGTTATGATTTTGCGTTCGGAGCCAATAAGAAAGGTTCAATCGAGTTTTTAAGACAAAAGGGAGAGGATTTAGGTTTCGAGGTAGACCTCATTAACCCTGTCAAACTGGGTGATCAAATTGTCTCAAGCTCGAAAATCCGTAGTCTCATAGACGAGGGAAATGTCGGCCTTGCCGGCGAAATGTTAGGGCGTAATTTTTACCTACAGGGGATTGTGGAAAAGGGCTTTCAGCGAGGAAGAAAACTCGGCATTCCGACTGCTAATATTCTTTGTTTGACCGATACAACGCCAAATTCAGGAGTGTATTGCGGCTATGCCCATCTTAAATCAGAACCCAAATTCAAAGCCGTTATGAATATTGGTGTGAATCCAACTTTTTCGGAGTCCTCTCGTCAAACTATTGAGTGTCATTTACTCGATTTTGATCGCGACATTTACGGAAGAGAATTGCGAGTCGAATTTGTTTCTAAGCTTCGTAATGAGAGAAAATTTTCTGGAGTCGATGAGTTAGTTGCGCAAATCAAACTCGACATTTTAGAAGCAAAGAAAATTTTATGAAATGGACTGAGATTTCGAACCAGCCAGACACAAAAAGATTTGAGATTTTAAGTGAAGAGTTGAAGCTCTCTCAATGTGATAATATTTTTGTTCCAACAGATTTGCCGCAAGAATTTAAAGACGAAAATTTTTTCATAAATGATGACAACGGTGATCGCTTTCGCCTGTATGTTAATCAATTAAAAAAAGATTTTGATCAAATTCGCGTAGGCGGTTTTTTTAAAGAGAAAATGGATTATCTTTCTAGCGAGTATCCCGCCGAACTCATGCAGATTAAAACTTTGGATTCAATTGTTAAGACGGACGGTCGATGGTGGCCTAGAAACCAACTTTATCATGGTCTCATTCATTTGCTTTCTCATGATATTAAGCACGTTGATTTTTCTGCTCCGATTTTGGTGGTGGGTGCGAATTCAGATAGTAAAACAATTATTTCTGCTTTAATAAAAATGGGATTTTCAACCTTCAATATTACCGACGTCGATGTCGAGAAATGTCGTGCGCAGGTTTTGGATCTTCAAAGAAATTATTTTTCTTCGCATTTTGAAATGACTGAAATTGGTTACGTGACTCAACTTCCCAATATTTATTCAATTGGGGTGAATGCTCTACGGGGAGAACTAGACGAGACCACAAAAATGGCCGTGATCTACTTTAACTTTTTGCCAAAGGGAGCCTTTTGGATCGAAAGTACTCCGCGAGAGAGCTCAGCACTGGCTGATGAGGCCGTGAGTTTCGGTTTTAATGTACGACTAGGCGGAGAACTCAATGCGAGTTTGGATTTTGTTTGGGCTAAATCCGTTTTGAATTGTGAGATTGATCTTCCAAGACTTAAAGAAAGTTACAAGGCCAAGCTGTTTATCAAATAGCTAAAACAGACCAATGACCAGTTACCAAATACGTCACCACAAGTTAAACTAATTACTGAGGTGAATCTATGGGAGCCAGGAAGCCTTTATCTGAGCTATTGGTGCGTGAAAAACTAATCAATTTAGTTCAGCTTGAAGAAGCAAAAAAAGAACAAAAACAGCATGGTGGGCGACTTGGATCGGCACTTGTAAAGCTGGGTCTTGTTAAAGATCAGCAGATGACTGAGTTCTTAGCACAGCATTATGGTTATGCCAGTATCAATCTTGAAGAATTCGAACCAGATCCTGAGGCAATTAAAATTCTATCAAAAAATATTTGTGAAAAGCACATGGTTATTCCAGTATCGCGATCGGGAAACACGCTCGTAGTGGCCTTTGCCGATCCGAGCGATGTTTTTGTTCGTGACGACTTGATGGTGATTTCGCGATGTAAGATCGAAGTAGTTGTC
>JAYUEB010000239.1:0-5933 GCA_043739525.1 Bdellovibrionales bacterium | reverse complement strand
TCCTTTTGAAAGATACCGAAACTTACAATCAATGTACAGAGGGGCGCCATCTGACTACAAACTGCATAGTTAGGTGTGATTCCAGTTCCCTGAGTATAGGCACCAGGGTTTACGCCGATATCAGCGGCAGTTTGGCCCAATCTTTCTTGGGCCGTTTGCCACAACAAAGCTCGCAATTCAGGATTTGCAGCCATCAGAGCAGTTAAACTTGCAATCTGCTGGTCGCTATTTGCAACGCCTAAAATTGGACTGATACCTGGCGACGAGGGAATATTTGTTGGAAGAGGAATAATACCGGGAAATGCGGGAGGAGGAGTCGTTGTTGTCGGAGCCGTACCAGCAGATTGTGCTTGTTGTGGGGCCTGGGCAATCGCATTGTCAATTGCTGAGTTCGCGAACTTAACGTCCATCCAGTTATTCTTATTTCCTAGAAAATTGTTGCCGATGTAATTGAGTTGTTGAACAAGTTGAGGGTTCTTTGAAAGTAGGCCTGCACGTGCACTGGCACTTACTCCGTTTAAGAGATATTTGATCGCCATTCTTTCTTGTTCAACTGTTTGCATATTGCGTGCGCCAAGATATGCCATTGCAACGTTTAAGTTTTGATCCATTGCTAGCGAAGTTCCAGCGAAAGCGTATTGAAAGCTAAAATCCGAACGAAGGCCTTGCTTTTGTTGATAAGCAGATTGCTCAGATTGTTGTGAAGTTTGATCCGCTTGTGCTGCGGAAGCAGCTGGGCTTGTATCAGCTGAGTAAGCTAAAGTCGGAGCGAGTGCAATACTCACGGATAAGCTCGCAGTAATCGATCGAAATGCGGCCATTTGAATCCATGGAAGTAACTTCATAGGTCTTCTCCAAAAAAAATAGGGAAAGGGGTACTCTTAGCTATGTTTCAATTCTGGGTCCAAAGTGACTCTTTAGGCTTTGCTGATCACACTGCTTTAAAAGCCAGCAAATTAGCCTGTTTTTTTGATGGTTTAGAGGGGTGGTCAGGCATTTTACAGCGGGTGCTTTTGATTGCGTTTCGTGATTGGCTTTGGTAATTTGATTTACACATTGACTAAATTTGGCAAATTGACCAAAGATCAATGTCTCTAAAATGGTGGCATGCGAGAACGGTCATCGGCCAGCCTGCAAAGCTGTGAAAGTCAGTTCGACTCTGACTGCCACCTCCATTTTTTAAGATTTATTTCCAATTCTTAAAAATTCTTTTGAAACGCTTAAAACCTAATCTCTTAATCTTCTTCTTTTTTAATCATTTTTGATTCGTGAACAAAATATTCAAAAGACACAAAGAGTTATCTTACGAATATATTTGCTTGATGCTTTGTACTCCTCCTAGCCTCTTCGAAACCAAACTCTAAAGGGGGGATTTAGTGAAAGTTTTAGGAATTATCGTTTTAATGTTGGCCTCGGCCTTAGCACAAGCACAGAACAATCAAACACCAAGCCAGTACGGCTATCAGTATTATGGAACTCCTCGACTGAAGATGTCGCTTCCACCAAATCGTCTGCATTTGGCAGATCGAGTCGATGCACCATCGAATATTACTGAAGCAAGATTTAATCAGATCATCGATGAGATGATGGCTCCTTGGGTTCAAATTGCAAAACTTCAAGGTGTCACTTTGACAGTGGATCGCAAATGGAATGATCCAACAGTGAATGCATTTGCAGCTCAAAGTGGTATGACTTGGAAAGTCGCAATGTTCGGTGGTCTCGCAAGACGACCTGAAATTACTGAAGATGGCTTCGCATTAGTTGTGTGCCATGAATTGGGTCATCATTTTGGTGGCTATGCTTATGTGAGCAATACCGACTGGGCAGCGAACGAAGGTGAAGCGGATTATTTTTCAACGGATGTTTGTGCTCGCTATGTATGGGGCCAACAAACTCAGAGAAATATGGCTTATCGTAGTTTAGGAAATATCCCGCCTGTCGTGAATCAGTCATGTACTTCGGTATGGAGCACGAATCAAAATGCACAGGGTTGGTGTGTGAGAGTTGCATCAGCAGGTCTTTCGCTAGCTAAACTTTTGGCTGCACTTGGAGGAGAGCCAGTTCCAAGCTTCGATACTCCTGACAAGACTCAGGTTGCGACGACTGACCCAGAACATCCAAAAGGTCAATGTCGTCTCGATACTTATTTTCAGGGAGCACTCTGCCCTAAAAAATGGGATATGAAAACGATTCCAGCAAAGGGTTTCCCAGCTGGTGAAAACTCAGCAAGTGCCGAGCTCGAAGCAATGAAATATTCATGTTTCACAAAAGAGAATTTCAAATTAGGTACACGACCACTTTGTTGGTTTAAACCTTTGAATTAATATTTTTAAGATCTGATGAGAGCAAAGCTTTAAGGGCTTTGCTTTCTTTCGTTAGTCACTTTTTAACAAAAGGATTTCAAATGAAAATTCTGGCAGTTCTGTTTACTACAATAATCTTAAACGCCAGCTTATCACTAGCAAGTCCTGAGACGCCCACTCCCACTCCGACGCCAGCACCTGAAATGAGAGCGATCGAAGTGAGTTTTTTTGGCGGTATCGCTGGATTTGACGATGTCGCATACAAGGCAGTGAAGTCCTTAATGGGAACACTTTTAGCCGAAGGTACGATCGATCAATACAAAACGACTTTTTGGGGACGCGAAGGGGGTTCGAGTTTCTGTATCGAGCTGAGTTCTAAACCCAAGAGCACTCTGACGCAAATCGCCCAGATGTTAGGTGCAATTCATCCTCGTGATAATTCGGTTTATGAATTTTCTTCAGTTGTGAAGTGCCAATAGTTCATGATCAGAGTTCATCACCTCAATAACTCGAGATCCACTCGAGTTTTGTGGATTTTAGAAGAGCTTGGTCTGCCTTACGAAATTAAATTCTATCAACGGGATCCTGTTACCATGCTAGCTCCTCGAGAGCTGATGCAAATTCATCCGCTCGGAAAATCTCCGGTTATTACGGATGATGATTTGGTCGTTGCTGAAAGCGGTGCGATTCTCGAATATTTGGTGAACAAATATGGCGCTGAGAAATTACGTCCCAAAAAAGAATCTGAACTTCTGAAATATAATTACTGGATGCACTATGCGGAGGGCTCTCTGATGCCGCCTCTCGTGATGAAATTAGTTTTTGGGATGATGTCAAAGCCGCCGATGCCGATTTTTTTACGTCCAGTAGGTGCCATGATCGCTGGAGGATTCTTGAAAAAATTCATCAATCCTCAAATCAAAAGCCATCTTAAATTTATTGAAGGCGAACTTTCGCACTCAGAATGGTTTGCGGGAGATCAATTTTCTGCAGCCGATATTCAAATGAGTTTTCCGGTCGAAGCAGCGCAAAGACGATTTGGTTTTGATACTTATCCTCATATTCAAAAATATTTAAAAAAGTTTCATGAGAGACCGGCTTATAAACGCGCCTTAGAAAAGGGCGGAGAGCTCAAACTTTGAAAGTGGTTAATACAGTAAAGTCCTTATGATCTTTTAGAAGAGTTGCAGGGATTGCCGAAGTTGGCGGACTCTCTAAAAATTTTTTGAAAATACTTTCTTTTTCTTCACCTGTTGCAAGCAAAAATATTTTTTCAGCTTTTAAAAAAGAGCCGGCTCCAAAAGTCATAGCTGTACGACTAGTAGCGCCTTTGACTCGTTTAAAGCTTTGCTCTGTGAGCGTGACAGTTCCACCTAAAAAATTTTGATCGCCTTGGTTAGGCTCGTGAAATCCAATGTGTCCATTCGGTCCTAAACCTAAAATTGCAAAATCAATTTTATGAGAAACCACATTTCGTATGTGAGAGTCCATTTGCTGGGGCGTCCACTCAGGGTCAATGGTTTCAAACTGATCTTCTAGGCTTAAAGGTATGATCACTTGGTTTTGAAGTGTACTTAAAAATAAATGATCAGGCTGAGCGAACTCATCAATTTGTAGGCCTTGAAATCTATGTTTCCAGAAGCTATCTTTTCTTAAATTCGCATAGAAAGTCTCAGCAGATTTACCCGTCGGGAAAAAGCCTCTTAGGACCTCTTGCTTCGCCACGCAGAACTCACGCATCAAGACTTCAGTCTGGTTTGCGAGTTCTTGAGCGTTATTGAAACTTAAAATTCTCATATACTTTATTTTGTGAGAAGCTTTGAGCATATGTCACGTAAATTGAAGGCTCTTGTTTGTATTGCCCATCCTGACGACGAAACGCTGTTCTTTGGTGGACTCATCTCAGCGCACAAATACGATTGGACAATAGTGCTTGCTACAGATGCGAATGCCGATGGGCTCGGCGATGAGAGAATGAAACGCTTTCAAAAATCTTGTAAACTTTTGGGAATCAAAAAAATTATTTACCTGGGCTATCCCGATATTTTCAATCAACGTCTTGATACAACCAAGCTGGCCAACGATTTACGAGAAATTGCGTCGAAAGAAAAGTTTAATGTCGTTTTCACTCACGGGATACTCGGTGAATACGGTCATCATCATCACCAAGATGTCTGCTATGCCGTTTACCAAAGTTTCTCGCCAAAAACGAAAGTTTACTCCGCCGCCTATAACACATTCCCAGAGTTGAAAGTCGTGTTAAGTAAAAAACTCTTTGATCTCAAAACGAAAATTCTCTGGAAGATTTATTCTGAAGAAACCAAAGCACTTCTTCATTTTTTACCGGCAACAAGTGCCGAAGGTTTTGTTCGTTTGAGCCTCAAAGAAGTCAACGAGGTCTATGCGGTTGTGAATGGGCAAAAAGAACTTGAGAAGAAAAATCTCAAGGTTTACAGCTGGCTAAACGAATACATTCAAGCAAAAAATTACGAGTTAAAAGCTCGGCCATTCTGAGCCAGATACTGAGCAGCACCTAAAATTCCGACTTCTTCGTTTAATATCAGTCGTACCGGAATGTTTTCAAGTAGGCCCGACATGCGACCTTTGTGAGTAAAGTTTTTGGCAAACAGCTTTTGGTCGAAAAGCTTTATGAGTTTTGGGGTGATTCCACCGGCGATGTAGAGTCCGGCTTGAGGAATACACTTAAGTGCAAGATTACCAGCCTCAGTCGCTAAGATTTCAAAGAAGAGTTCAAGGGTCTTGAGACTCAATTCATCTTTTTCATTGAGGGCCGCATCCGTAACTTCAGCCGATGTCGTTTTGGGTACCTTTGATTCTGCGGCAAAGCCTTTGATTTTTAAAAACTGATAAATATTAAAAATTCCTGGACCACTTAAGACTCGTTCCCAACTCACATGTTTTAGTTCTTTGTTCAGGTAATGTAAGAGCTCGAGCTGAAGCGGTGAGGTCGGACTAAAACTGGAATGTCCACCTTCGGTCGCTATGGGGCGGTGCCTTTTACCATCCCAGAACAAAATGGACTCTCCGATTCCCGAACCTGGAGCAATGACTGCTCGATGGCCCAACTGTGGTTTTCCTGGCAAAATTTCTTTTATGTCGGAGCTTTCAAGACAAGGAATTCCGTAGGCGATTCCTTCAAGGTCATTGATTAAAAAGCTCTCTTTCGTTTTTAAGACTTTTGCGATCTCAATGGCACTTAATGTCCAGGGGAGATTGGTGATTTCAACTCTTGCGTTTTCGACAGGGCCTGCGACACCAAAGCAGGCTCCTTTGACTTCTGCTTTGTGTTTTTTCTGAAAAGCCATCAGAACTTCTTGAAAATTCGAAAAGTCTGAATTTTTAAAAAACTCTTTTGCCTGAATCTTCTGTTTATCAATATCTAAAATTGCTAAACGAGAATTACTGGCGCCAATGTCTCCACAGAGTAAAACCATGAATAATTGCAACATTTTTGAAGATCGAGCGCAATTATTATCGAAGTCATTCTTGACTAAATTTTGCCAGACTCCATGCTAGCCCGGATATTTCATCAGAGTCGCGTCATCTAAATTTTTCGGCCGAAAGTATTTTGTCCTAAATTATTCGAGCATTTTTTGCGAAAAATTTAAG
>JAYUEB010000238.1:0-1954 GCA_043739525.1 Bdellovibrionales bacterium | reverse complement strand
CGGCTAATCAACGTGCAAAATATTTTGGTCAGCTAGAGCTTCCGATTGAAAGAAAAACCGAAAAAGATCGCAACGCCGATCTCGGTGGTCGCAGCTTTTATTTTTTTGATTTCGATGACAACGTCGCGTTTTTGACAACTCCGAGTTATATTTTTCACAAAGAGACTGGGCAAGAGTTGAAAATGTCGAGTGGTGAGTTCGCGCAGAATCACCGCTATGTTGGTAAGAGTGGTTCTTACAAGAATTACCGCATCGATTTCGATGAGCAAATCGGAACATTTCGTAATTTTCGCGACAAAGATTTAACCTGGGTTGAAAAGCTTGTTGGTAAAAAGCAATCTTTTGTAGAAGATTTAGCTGCTGCCCTTGGCTTTCCTGATTTTCAGTGGAAGGGCCCGTCCTGGAACTGCTTCCATCATGCGGCGCTCAATCAGAGACCAATGGCAATTATCACAGCGCGCGGACATTCACCACAAACCATCAAAGATGGTATCTCTTTATTTGTAAAGGAAGGACATATCCCTCTGGAGCCAAATTATTTGGCGGTCTATCCCGTTTCAAATAAACTAGTGAGAGCAGAGCTGGGAGATCCTACTTTTGTGTTAAGTACGGCAGAGCTTAAAAAGGCTGCGATTCGAATGTCTGTTGAAGAAGCAATCGTAAAGTATGGAAAGAATCCACATCACCGTTTTGGAATGTCTGATGATGACCCCCATAATATTGAGTTGATCACCAGTGAGATGAAAGTCCTAAAAGCAAACTATCCTGAGATGAGTTTTTTTATTATTGAAACTCACAATGGCCAAGCCACAAAATGGGAGGTTTATCGCGATCGAACCGAGGCTAGTATGTGCGCCGATGTCTCAAATACGACGAACGTCGAGTTTTTTGAACAGCTTTCTATGCCGCTGTAGTTCCCGCTCTGGGACTGAGTTTTAATATTTTCTTTACCTCTGCCACCTAGCAGCGAAAACAGAAAAAATAAAAGTCGAGCTAAATCACCAAAGTTTTTGAAGTATGCGACCGATAGCATATTATAAAGGGTGTATCCACGTTCATTTTTCAAATGAATTTTTTTAGCAGCTCGAAAGGCAAATATGAAAACCTTAGCTCGTCCAATCCAAATTATGACTATCAAAGCATCAGCACTGATTCTCGCGCTGCTTTTGATTCCTCAATTAGGCGAATCGCAAGCTGCGAAGCCGGCACAAAAACCTCCGGGACTTCAGTGCTTGCACGTTGATGCAATTGAGCGGGCGTATCTTAATTCACATATCACATTTAGTAGTCTGACTCCGCAACTTGAAATGCGCACCATTGAGCAATACATCAAGCGCATCGACGGAGCAAAAATCTATTTGTTGAAAACTGACGTCGATCAAATCAAAAAGACTTTGATGTCAGGTGTATTCACCAAGATTAAAGATCGTAATTGTAAACCAATTGATGAAGTCCAAGCTTTGCTGGTTAAGCGAATTGAAGACCGAGTGAAGTTTGCAAAAGAAACTCTCGCTAAAAAAGATTGGAAGTTCGAACCAAAAACTGAGTTGATGTTAGATCCAGAAGGTCGTGAGTTTGCAAAAACTAAAGCCGAAGCTGATAAATTTCAGTTAAAATATATTCAGTTTCAAGTTTCAAACTATCTCGCAACTGGCGAACCAGATTTGAAAGTTGCAGGCAAAGGATCAGAAGATGGCGAAGGAACAGAGCCTAAAAAGACTTACACCAATCCTTCTCAAAAAAGTTTGGAGGAGGCGAAGGGTAACGTTTCTCGTAGTTACGAGCGCCAACTTAAAAAATTGGGCGAGCTTAGCAAAGATGATATTTACGCAGGTTACTTAGATTCATTCGCACGTGCTCTTGATCCGCATTCAAGCTATTTCTCTTCAGATTATTATGAAGATTTCAATATTCAAATGGGTTTGAAACTTGAAGGCATCGGCGCAACTTTGAG